>JACRFW010000036.1 GCA_016234265.1 Candidatus Magasanikiibacteriota bacterium | reverse complement strand
CGGCGGTATTTAGCTGGACAAACTAAGTGGTACAGCAGTAACGAGACATTGTGTGACCGTTTGATATGTTCTGACATGCACCCAGTTTACCAGCTTTTACCCACGCAGCATAGCTGCGGGGAAAATTTGATTCATTTTATATTATTTTTTTTTAAAAATGAGACAATAGTGATACTCGCCGGGTGATAATTTTTCTGTGAGTTCAAGCGAGGCCTGTTTAGCCAGAGCAATAATGGCCTCGGGAGAAACCATTTTCTCGGGCGGCGGGCCTAAGGGGCCAAGCCGACGCGCCCAATCAACCACTACCACCAATCCGCCGGGCTCTACCAGCCGCGCGGCTTCGGCCAGCGCCCCGCCCTTATCAGCAACCAGAAAAAGCACATTCACGAGAAAACAGGCATGCAGGCTGGCGGCGGGCACCGGGGTTTTTCCAACGAGCTCAATATCCGACCAGATCGTCTGCACATTGTGGTAGCCTTCCGAGCGTATCCGGCTTTTGATACTATCCAAAATATTCTTCACTATCTCCACGGCATACACAATGCCGGTTTCCCCCACCACTCGCGAGGCGGGAAACACAAAGTGCCCGGTGCGGCCGCAACCCAAGTCAGCCACGCGCATCCCGGAAGCGAGAGAAATTTTCTCAAAAATGGGGTAGGGGTCTATGAGAGCGGTGCCGGCGTGTACCATAGAGTAGGCAAAATTAATGAGGGAATATCCGGCCGATGGTGCCGAGCAAAAACCCCTCAAAAAGATTAGTCACTAAGAGAAAGCCAATGAGGATAATAATAAGCCCGATCAGTTTATATAAAAGACGGCTGCCGCCGTTGTACCCCAAATGCTCTTCGGCCCAGGCGCTAGTGCCGAAATTTTGGATCAGCCACTCGGTTTTGATGATCATGGCGGCGCCGGCGGCGATGGCGAGCGCACCGATGAAGTAATGCATAATACTGATTGTGATGTTGTGTGCCCAGGAGAAGAGTCGAACTTCCATTCCCTTGCGGGAGCTACCACCTCAAGGTAGTGCGTCTACCAATTTCGCCACCTGGGCATTAATTTTTGCGTCCCATGCACCAATAAGGTGCATGGCCGTGCACCCTTGTGGTGCACGGTACCAATTTCGCCACCTGGGCATTAATTTTTGCGTCCCATGCACCAATAAGGTG
>JACRFW010000033.1 GCA_016234265.1 Candidatus Magasanikiibacteriota bacterium | reverse complement strand
GTAAGAAGGAGAAGCCCCAGACGATCACCTTATTTAACTACAAAAACAAAAAGGCCTGAGTGTTGGTTCTCATGCCGTCGAACAGGAAACCCCGGGTGTAGTCCGCGACGAAGCGGACGGAACCCGGGGAGGAGGTCATTAAGTTACTTATTGCGTTACCCTTTTCCGGAAATAATGTCTTCCAATTTTTTGTTGTTGATAAACACTTCGGCTTTTTTGACTGTCGGGAACTGGCCAATGGTTTCCATGATCTGGCTGTAAAAGCGCGGGTCGTCACAGGTGCCGCCGAGGCTCACGGTGCCGCTGAGCTCTATAGTGTAGGCGCCGTTCACAGCAGAAATTTTTTTAATCCGCAGACGCGAACTAGACAGACTGTTGTAGAGGCCGCTTTCTCCGTAGTAATTATTTTTTTCTTTGAAGAGCGCCGTGAGCGCCGCCACCAGGGGGTCGGACTCCGGGGGATCAATTATTTGTTCAACCCCGACCACGCTGTCGCCGCAGCCGATCAGCTTGCCCGATTTCCCATTGTCATTCATCGCTACAAAGAAAATTTTGACGCTGCTGTTGGCTGGGGTCGTCGCTTCCGTCGCGGCGGCGGGCGCTGGTTGAGTCGGGGTAGCCGGGGCCAGGGAAAGGCGCTCAAATAAAGGTGTGACAGTTAGCAAGGCGGTGATAGTAGTATAGGGGATTTCCACGGTTTGCTCTCCGGCGGAGTAGGGGGCGACCTGATAGGGGGCAAAATAAAAAACCAGCCGGTCCGATTTAAATCCAAAAGCGCTGTAGTTTTCTTTTTTTGGTTCCGTGCCGCTGGCGAGCATTTCTTTATCCCCGTCATGAAGTTGTAACTCCAGCGCGCGTCGGGAGTGGCCGGATAGCACATTTAGGTAGTCGGGCGAGGCGAACAGGTCAGGCAGTTCCAGTATTTTGCGGTCGCGGAGGGAGTAGTTGAAGGGCGCGGATCCCCAGTTGCCATGGGCGGTTCCGCTGTAATATGTGCTCACGGTGAAATCAATGCTGACTATTTTCTCGTTTATGAGCAGGGGCTCATAGGTAATGGTAAGCTGGTTTTTTTCTTCGCCGTCCAGACTGGTCGCATTGGCTTTGAAATCTTTGACAAATTTATTTATAAAATTACTGATTGCTTCGTTGAGTCCGGTTTGTTTATCAAAGGAGGGGTATTTTATTGTAATAGTTTGTCGCTCGCTTGATTCAGCGGTGGTCTTTTCGGTAAAAGAGAGATCAGGCGCGAGCGGGGTGTTTTGGAGCAGGCTACACCCGGGCAGGAGGAAAAGGGCGAAGATAAGAAATAGTTTTTTCATAAAGGGTAATGGGCTGCTCTCATTATCTCATAGATAGCTATAACTGCCTAGGCCCTCCTCGCTGGCGGGCAGGGTAAAAACAAAACCCTGTACCGTTCTGGTACGGGGTTTGAAGTTGTAGGTGGGTTTACAGAACGGCCTCTTTGGCGGCTTTGGAGAGGCGGAATTTGGCTACCGTTTTGGCAGCAATTTTGATGGTTTCGCCAGTGGCTGGGTTGCGGCCCATGCGCTCGGCGCGGTGCACTTTCACCATTTTGCCAAAACCAGGAAGAACAAATACACCGGCTTTTTTGACCTCTTTGTAGGCTGTTTCAGCGAGTGTATCCAAGAACGCTGCCACGTCCTTTTTACTTAAACCCGACTTTTCGGCCAACAGTGAGAGTAAGGCCGACTTGGTCAAACCTGCCATATATAAATATGGTTAAGAATAAAAATTAAGTATTATGTGGATAGTATACAGTTTCCTAGGAAATTGAGCAATAGGGGGGTGTGTAGAAACAAAAACACCACATATTCAGCGGTGTTTTTTCTGGTAGCCCCAACGAGGATCGAACTCGTATTTTCGCCTTGAAAGGGCAATGTCCTAACCATTAGACGATGAGGCCGTGCTACTTTTTTAAACTGTTTTCCACTCTTTTTAAAAGCTCTTGCTTTTTTACCGCGCTTCTTTTTAATTCTATTTCTCGTTTCCGAGCGTCGGTTTTGTTCTTGTACGCTTCATAGTAAACTAATATGTGCGGTCGGTATGCTTTTGTTGATGGCACATCGCCTTTGCTATGCCGGATAAATCGTATTTTTAAGTCATCACAGCAACCGATGTATGACCAGTTTTCTCTGGTAACACTTCGAAGTAGATAGACGTAAAACATAGATTTATACGAGCCTTGTCCCCCTCCACAAAAATCAGAGGCGGGGGATCACCCGCGAGGGTGAAAAGGGCAATGTCCTAACCATTATGGCCATCATTAAAAGTCAGGATTCCGGGCCATCACCCGCCAGAGTGAGACGATCCCGTCAGTCGCTTAGCAATGTACAGCAGTATATGTTTTTTTTCTTTAAAAGTCAAGGTAATTACTATCACTAAAAAACCCGCCATTACGACGGGTTTATTTTAAGGTGTTCTTTCCGGTTAGGCCTTGAGAGCGTCCTTGAGAGCCTTACCGGCTTTGTCCCAGCAACCAGTCGGTGCGGGACTGCGGCTGTTGGGAGCTTTAGATTAGTAATTATTGTTTGGTTTAAGCTTTAAGCGCGTCTTTCAGTGCTTTTCCGGCCTTGAATTTCGGAACCTTCACGGCAGGAATTTGGATTTTTTGGGTAGGATTCTGTGGGTTAACGCCAGTGCGGGCAGCGCGCTGTTTGGAGCTAAAGGCGCCAAAACCGGTGAGAACCACTTCGTTGCCTTGTTTGAGCTGGTCGGTGACCGCGTCCACGAATGCGTTTAACATGTCTTCTGTTTCTCGTTTGGAAACATTCAATTTATCGGCTAAAAGTTGGGCTAATTCGGCTTTGTTCATAGACTATTAATTAAGAGTAATTAAGTTAAAGTTAATTTTTACTTCTCCACTATACCATTTATCACCTATTTTGGCTACAGTTAGCACAAATGAGTTATCCACACGTTTACTTGGCGTATTCTACGACGCGAGTTTCGCGTATAACCGACACGCGGATTTCACCGGGGTATTTCAATTCTTGCTCAATCTTGTGAGCAATATCCTTGGCGAGCTGGAAAGCGGAATAGTCATCAACTTCATTGGGTTTTACGAACACGCGCACTTCACGGCCGGCCTGAATAGCATAGACCTTTTCAATGCCATTGAAGCTGGAGGCGGTTTTCTCTAGGTCTTCCAGGCGGGTGATGTATTGTTCGTAGCTGTCGCGGCGAGCGCCGATACGACCGGCCGAGCAAGCATCGGCGGCTTTAGTGACCGAGGAGAAAGCGTTGTAGGGGATATCGTTGTGGTGGGTGAGCGCGGCCTGGCAGATATCCTCGTCCATGTTGAACTTTTTGAGGATCATGTGGCCTATTTCCGGGTGCGAGCCTTGGGTTTCATGGTCCACTGATTTGCCGATGTCGTGGAAGAAGCCACATTTTTTGGCGAGCGTCGCGTCCATACCCAGTTCAGCGGCCATCATGCCAGAGACATAGCCCACCTCCATACAATGATTTAAAACGTTTTGGCCATAGCTGGTGCGGTATTTTAATCGCCCGACGATGTTCACCAGTTTTGGGTCAATGCCGGTGATGCCCATTTTGTAGAGAGCCTCTTCACCGGCTTTTTTGATATCCAGAGAAAGATCTTGTTTGGCTTTCTCCACAAACTCTTCAATACGGGCGGGCTGAATGCGGCCATCAATGATAAGTTTTTCAATGGCGAGTTTGGCAATCTGGCGGCGAATGGTGGAGAATCCGGAGACCACAATGGAGTCGGGTGAGTCGTCAATGATAATTTCACAGCCGGTGAGTTTTTCAATGGTCTTGATATTGCGGCCTTCTTTGCCGATGATGCGTCCCTTCATTTCTTCCGAGGGGATAGTGACCAGGCTGGAAGTATTTTCCGCGGCGTGGCTTACAGCGCAACGATGCATGGTGCCGACGATTATTTCTTTGGCTTTTTCTTCAAACACTTCCGACGATTCGCGCTGGAGTTTCAAAACCCGGCCGAGCAGATCGTTCTTGCTAACCTCTTCCACTTTTTTGAGTAGCTGCTCTTTGGCTTCATCGCGATCTAAGCCGGCTACTTCCTGGAGCTTGGCGATTTCCTGTTCTTTGACTTGTTCTATTTCCTGTTTAATTTGTTGGACGCGTTCCACTTTTTTCACGAGCTCGGTTTGTTTGTCCTGAAATTCAATGAGTTTCTGGTCAAACATGGTTTCGCGCTTTTCCACCCGCTGTTTTTCAGCGTGCACCTCCTGGCGCATCCGCGCTTCCTCACGCTTGGCTTCATCCAGAACACGCACGGCTTTCTCCTTGGCTTCAAGGATAAGGCTCTGTTGCTTGTTTTTCGCTTCGGTTATTATTTTTTCGGCTTTGGCCTCCAGCGAGTTGACTTCAGCCTGGGCGATTTTTTTGCGCAGGAAGTAGCCGATCGCGACCCCGGCACCGCCGGCCGCGGCGATGAGCAGTGAAGCGATAATGTATTTTTCCGCCATATACTAAAATTCTCACGATCTTGAGGACGTTTGCCATTGCGACGAAGAAAGAAGCAGTCAATTACAACAACACCGAGCGTTTAGGCGTTCGCTTTTAGGAAGCGTTTTAATTCCTGTGCTCGAGCCGCGATAAAAGACATAGTTGAGTTCAGATTTAACGTAAAATTAGCCAAAACTCCTGTGTTTCTTTCTAGCGTGAAGGAAACGATTCTTCAAAATCTTTTAATAGTTAAAGTTAAGAACAGTATAGCACCAATGGCTATGCTTGTCAAACAACACGAAACCCTCCTATTTTGGTAGCATTTTGGTGATTATGGTCAAGGCCGCTGCCGGGGTTTGGGCTTGGGCAAGCGCATACTCACCAATTTTAGTTCGCGTCAACTCTTCACAGTAGGCGCTAGTGCCAAGTTTTTTGCCAATATCTTCGGCCAGCGTCCGAATGTACGTTCCAGAGCTGCAGGTTACTTCAATTTTTAATTCCGGGTATGAGTAGGTGACGAGCCTGGTATTTATTATTTCAATTTTACTTGGCTGTCTTTCTATTTTTTTGCCTTGCCGGGCGAGTTTGTAGAGTCGCACGCCGCCAACGCTCTTGGCGGAGTGCATAGGAGGGGTTTGTAGTTGTTGGCCGAGAAAAGTTTTAAGAACAGCCTGGACTGTTTCTATATCCGGTCTGTTTATTATTCCCCCTTCTGTAATTTTTCCCGTTGGGTCGCCGGTGTCGCTCGTTGCCCCCAGATGAATGGTCGCGACATAGGTCTTGGGCAGATTTTTAAATTCATCCAGGCGTTTGGTCGCTTCGCGGCCAACGCCGACGATTAAAAGGCCGGTAGCGAAGGGGTCAAGCGTGCCGGCGTGGCCGACTTTGATTCGTTTTGTTCGTTTGTCATTCTGAGTGAGTGAAGCGACCGCCCGCCCGCCACGACTTGCCGTCGGGCATGTCGGGCAGGAAGAATCCCTTACGCCTAGCTTGAGAGATCCTTCGTTTTGCTCAGGATGACAAAGTGATTGCGCAATTTTTTTTCGTATATAGCCAACCATATCAAAGCTGGTCCAGCCGAGCGGTTTATTGATGAGGAGGAAGTTTTTTGGTAGCTCCATAGCAGGGCTATGGTAGCGAATAGTTGTGTTAACTGCAAGTTGACGTCGTCATTTTTTTGCTGTATACTAAGGAAACTTTAATAATTTTGTTTTTCATGAACGTCACCGAATTAGCTCGACAACTCCGCATCCACCCAGTAAAGCTCCTGCAAATTCTGCCGGAGTTTGGTTATGATATCGGCGCTAAGTCTATCAAGGTAGATGATAGGGTAGCCCAGCAGATCCAAAAAGATTGGCGGCGCATTAAATTCGTTTTAGAAAAGCGCGAACAGGAAGAACGCGATAAACAAAAAGAATTGGAAAAAGAACAGCGCAAGACGAGCGGCGCCAAAGTGGTTCTGCCGCATGTGCTCACTGTGCGTCAGCTCGCCGATGTGTTGGCTATCCCCATCAACCGTCTCATTATGGAGCTGATGAAAAACGGGATTCTTACCAATCAGAATGAGAATATTGATTATGACACCGCCGTTATTATGGCCGAGGAGCTTGGTTTTGCGGTGGAGAAAGTGAGCGCTCCAACCGGAGCGGCGGCTACTAATGAGCATACCGAAAGCCTGGAAACTCTTTTGTCCACGCCGGGCACCACTCCGCGGCCGCCGGTTATTGTCGTCATGGGCCACGTTGATCACGGTAAAACCAAATTGCTGGATTCCATTCGTCATACCGATGTGATGGCTGGTGAAGCTGGCGGCATTACCCAGCATATTGGCGCCTATCAGGTGGTCTGGATCAACCCTAAGACTAAAGAAAAAACTCCGCTCACCTTCATTGACACTCCCGGGCACGAAGCGTTCACAGTGATGCGCAGTCGCGGCGCCAAAGTCGCTGATATTGCTATTCTCGTGGTCGCGGCTGATGATAGCGTGAAGCCGCAGACCGTGGAGGCAATTAATATTATCAAAGCGGCCAAGCTGCCGTTGGTTATTGCCATTAACAAAATTGATAAACCGGGTGCTGACGCGAAGCGTGTCTGCGCTGACCTGGCCCAGCACGGCATTCAGGTGGAAGGGTGGGGCGGAGACGTGCCCAAGGTGGAAATTTCGGCTAAACAAAATTTAAACATTGATACACTTCTTGATACGCTTCTCATTGTGGCTGATATGAATGCGGCCACCATTAAGGCCGACCCGGCGCGCCCGGCCGCGGGCACCGTTATTGAAGCGCACGTTGATAAGGGGGCCGGGCCAGTCGCGACCATTCTTGTCCAAACTGGAACGCTCCGTGTCAACGACCCCTTGGTCGTGAATGGAGAAATTTATGGCAAAGTGCGGGCGCTCAAAGACCATCGCGGCGAACCGCTCACCTCTGCTCCGCCAAGCTGCCCGGTGCGTATCTTAGGTTTTAAGATCGCCCCGCAGGTGGGTGATGTGCTGGATGTTGGCCGCGCCGAGAACGCCCTCACGGTGGATGTGCGTACCAAAAAATCTCAACAGACCGGCGCCGAACAACATATCAGCCCGGCCCAGCAAACTGAAGAAACCGAAGAAGGAAAGAAGATGCTCAATTTGGTTGTTAAAGCTGATACGCTTGGTTCGCTGGAAGCCATTATTGGTTCACTGGAAAATATTAAGAGCGCAGAAGTTGGTGTGCAGGTGGTGAGCAAGGGTTTGGGAAATATCACGGCTGATGACGTCAAACGCGCGGAAACGTCGCACGGCATGATTTTTGGCTTTAATGTCACCACCTCCCCGGTCGCTTTTGAAATGATCCAGGCGGGCGGTGTTATTTATGAGCAATACCGGGTTATTTATGATCTGCTTGACCGGGTGAAGGACGAGTTGGAGAAACTCCTCATTCCCGAGTTCATCACTACCGAGCTTGGCATATTTAAGGTAGTGGCCTTGTTCCGCACGGAAAAAAAGGTTATGATTGTAGGTGGCCGGGTAGAGCAGGGCAAACTTCTGAAAGACGCCCGACTGCGCGTCAAGCGCGGCGGCGAAATTGTTGGAATCGGCAAAATCGCGCAGCTTCAGAGCGGCAAGGCCAGCGTGAATGAAGTGCCGGAGGGCAATGAGTGCGGCTTGCAGTTTGAAGGAAAAGTAAAATTGGAAGAAGGGGATGTGTTGGAGGCGTTCAAGGAGGAGAGCAAAGAAAAAAAATTGGTGTTAAAATAAAAGATGACAATTAATAATTCTACTTATATTACTATGGAAAATATTTTTACTGATGGTAATTTTGATGCCGAAGTGCTCAAGTCGTCTGCCCCGGTCTTTGTAGATTTTTGGGCGCCGTGGTGCGGCCCGTGCCGGATGATGGGGCCGATTGTGGAAACTATGGCCACGGAAATGGCCGGGCAGAATGTTAAAATTGGGAAATTAAATGTGGATGAGAACCCAAACACCGCCGGACAGTACAATGTCATGAGCATCCCGACTTTCATTCTTTTCAAAGGTGGCCAAGCGGTTGACCAGGTAGTTGGCGGTATACAGAAAGAGAAGTTGGAAGAAATGATCAAGAAATATATCTAGTTTGAAATTTTTAAGTTGTCATTCAGATCCCGACTCAGTCGGGAGAAGAATCTTCCTAATTCTCAATCACTGTAAACGATTGACATCGAAAATTCGGAAGATCCTTCGCCCCCGAGAGCTCTGGATGACAATTTTTTTACACCTATGGCCAACACCGCTTTTCAAAACGCCCTGGCCCAACTCGCTACGGCGGCGGAAATTTTGAAGTTTTCTCCCGAAGTGGTTCGGGCGCTATATTCTCCTGACCGCGTGCTTAAAGCGGATGTTACAGTGCGCCTTGACAGTGGCGCGGAAAAAACATTTACGGCGTTTCGCAGTCAGTACAACGACGCCCTTGGTCCGTACAAAGGCGGTATTCGGTTTCACCAGAATGTTTCCGAAGACGAGGTAAAGGCACTGTCTTTCTGGATGATGGTGAAGTGCGCGGCGGTGGGGCTGCCGCTTGGTGGAGGTAAAGGGGGGGTCATTGTGAATCCGAAAGAATTGTCGGCTGGAGAAATTCAACGATTGTCGCGCGCGTATATTCAGGCGTTCTATAAACATTTAGGGCCGACAGTTGACGTGCCAGCGCCGGACGTGTACACCACGCCCGAAATTATGGGTTGGATGCTGGATGAATACGAAAAGCTGACTGGCACGCACGCGCCCGGAATGATCACCGGCAAACCCTTGTCACTCGGTGGTTCGCGCGGCCGCGGCTCGGCGACAGCGCAGGGCGGCGTCTTTGTGCTGGAAGAGCTCATGAAAAAACTGGGCAAGAAGCCGGAAGAAACGACGGTCGCCATTCAGGGTTTTGGCAATGCCGGAAGCTATATGGCAAAAATTTTACACGGTCTGGGCTATAAGATCGTGGCCGTGAGCGACTCGCAGGGAGGCGTATATAATGAAGAGGGAATTGATCCGCAGAAAGCAGAAAAATTGAAAAAGGCCGGGGGTCAGCTGGGGTGTTATTGTATTGGTACGGTCTGTACTTTGGAACAGATGCCGAGTGATGGCCCGTGCCGGGCGATCAGCAACGCGGAGCTTTTGGAGCTAGCAGTGGATGTGCTCGTGCCGGCGGCGCTGGAGAATCAGATCACCGCGGAAAATGCGTCGCGCGTCAAAGCAAAAATTATTGCGGAGCTAGCGAATGGTCCGACTACGCCTGAAGCTGACGAAATCTTATTCCAAAAAGGTATTCTCGTTATTCCGGATGTGCTCACGAACGCCGGCGGCGTAACCGTGTCGTACTTTGAACAAGTACAAAACGCCTCCAACTATTATTGGACCGAAGCGGAAGTGATGGAGAAGTTGAAAAAAATTATGGTAGATGCTTTCAATGCCGTCTGGGCGACTAAAGAAAAATATAACATCAAAATGCGTACCGCCGCGTTCGTACTTGCGCTCACGCGTGTGGCTCAAGCGATGAGAGACCGTGGGAATTGACGACGATGTCAAACAAAACATCCCGACTGAGTCGGGATGTTTTGTTGTCACAAGGGGCAAAGCATTTGCCACCTCTGACAGAAGCGCGCGTGACTGCCGCGCTCTTTTACCTCTGACACTGTCAGGGTCCGGATCAGTCGTCTGATGGTGGCTGCCGCCGCCGCGCAGATCGCGAGCGCCACGAGGAGCCAGCCACAGAATGCGGGGATGAGCGATGACGCCATGGGGTAGCCCTTTGGTAGGGGGGTTTGTTCATTGTTGCGCCTCTTTGATTACCATCTAGAGACGCAACTTCCGGAACTTCTGCCGCAGCTCATTGTTCAGAGCCTCGTAGATGCAGTAGCTAATGGTGAGCGCCCTGCACGCGGCCAACGCCACGATGAAGGCGACGTTGTAAGCCCCTAGCTTCCACTTCTCCAGAAACATGTCCGCCTCCTTGAGGCTAACTGTGTTGTACGCTCTTTTGTCAAGACCGTCAACCGATGGCGGTGCGGGTTGTGCACTTCTCAATCTTCGCTGGAGCAAAAACTGGGAACTGCGGGGAGGAGGGTGCGGATATTTTCGCACACCTCACTCCCCAGGTTTCCCCCGTCAGGGAAGCGGCCGCTTGCGCGACTGCTTCCACCAACTTCCGACGACTTTGTCGTGGCCTGGGGACTAGGCCGCCTTCGGCCGCTTGATGGCCGGCCGCCGGACGTACATGGGGCGCTGCTTGGGCGGCCTGACCTTCTTGACCTCTTTGGTCCGGAAGGCCGCCGCCCCGGACTGCAGGGCCATCAGCTTCGCCAGGAGATCGGTGGCCTCCTGGTAGAGCTCCACCGCCCGCGCCTGGAGCCACTGGAGCCGGCTCGCGAACCGGCCGCCGACGAGGTACTCCAACCACTCGCCGGGCTCGAGGTTGGCCTCCTCGACGCGCGCCTCGCGCTCGGCCTCCTTCATGCACCGGATGCCACGGAGCCCGCCGTTCTTGCGGCCGGTCAGCTTCTGGAACTCGGCGGGGGGCGCGAACGGGGCCACGGTCCTGTGGGACTTCGCCATTGTAGTACACTCCTTGCCAGTTAACACTGAAACAGCCGATTGGCCTTCGCTCATGTTGCACTATTGCGCCATAAGCTATTCAGTATTCGCTGGTTCCGCTCACTGGTGAGCGGTAGTCTGGTTAGCCTCTCTCTGGCGCTAACCACACTATCGATCGCCCTAGCTTCCTTCACTTTCAAAAAAGGACAGTATACCACAAAATGGGTTTTTTGTCAAGGCCGGTCGGATTATTTTGGCTAAGATAAGCATTTTTGATTTGAAAATGGCTTATTAGAAGCCCGCGAATACCCTGCAGTAAGCTTTAGGGTAAGCGGGCAATTATGTCTAATATGTCGGCGGAGCCGACTCCGCTACTAAAAAACCCGCCCAGATACCCTGCGACTAGTCGCAGGGTCGGGTTTATTTAAGGGAAAAAACATTGCCGAAGATAAGCCGTTTCTGTACAATAGGGCCATGTTTGTCTCGCTCATTATTCCGACCTATAACGAGGCCGATAATTTGCCCCCGCTGTTAGCGGAGATTTTTGAATTTTTGCCTAGGAACCTTGCGGTAGAAATTATTATTGTTGATGATAATTCACCGGACGGCACGGGTGCGGTCGCGGAAAAGTTAGCGGCAAAATATCCGATTACCGTGATTCATCGCTCCGGAAAATTAGGGTTGGGCTCGGCAGTGCGCGCCGGGTTGGCGGCGGCGAAAGGCGATGTGCTGGGCGTGATGGATGCTGATTTGAGTCATGACCCAACAATTCTTCCGCAAATTCTTTCCTCACTGGCAACCAACGACATTGTCATCGGCAGCCGTTTTCTGCCCGGGAGCCGCGTTGATGATTGGCCGTGGTGGCGTCGGCTGATTTCCAAAGTCGGTGTGTCGTTGGCTGGTAAGATCACCAAAGTGCCGGCAGAAGACCCTTTGAGCGGTTATTTTTTTCTGCACCGGCGCGTCATCGCTGGGGTGACACTGACTACGGTTGGTTATAAAATTTTATTTGAGATTTTGTGCCAGGGCAATTATGCTACTCTCAAAGAGATTCCATTCCACTTTCGCAAGCGGGAACATAGCCAATCAAAGCTTAACGCGCGGGAACACCTTCTTTTTTTGAAGCAGCTTTTAACTTATGCCCGAACTCCCCGAAGTTGAGACAATCCGCCGCGGCCTGGTCAAAAAGATCTTGAACAAAAAAATTGTTCATGTTCAGGTGTACCACCATACGTCTGTCGGCAATGTGAAGACAAAATTTGTTCAAGCGCTTACCGGCAACTCCATCGCCGCCATTGAGCGGCGAGGGAAACTAATGGTGTTCCAATTAAAGAAAGGGACGAAGAGCGTCTTGGCGCATTTGAAAATGACGGGTCAGCTGATTTATGAGCGGGAAATTAAAAAACGAGTTGAATTGGTGGCGGGCGGGCACAAACTCTCCGAGAGTGACATTGAGAATTTGCCCAACAAGCACACACGGGTAGCGTTGGTGTTTAGCGACGGCGGGCAGCTGTTCTTTAACGACATGCGAATTTTTGGGTATATGAAATTGGCAGACGCGCCTGTTGTCGCGAAGGTACTACAGAATTTTGGCCCGGAGCCATTCTCAAAAGCATTTACATTTTTTTATTTTTCTTTGCTCTTTATCAAGCGGTCTCGCGCTCTGGTGAAAGCGTTGCTTTTGAACCAGGAACTGGTCGCCGGACTGGGGAATATTTATGCCGACGAAGTGTGCTTTTGTGCCGGAGTGCGCCCGATGCGCCGCGCCGGGGATGTTACTAAAGCGGAGCAGAAAAAATTGTTTGACTGTATCCCAAAAATACTCAAAGAAGCTTTGTTTCATCGCGGCACCACCTTTCGCAATTTTCTGGATAGCAGCGGGCGCAAAGGGAACTACACGGATTTTTTACGTGTCTATGATCGCGACGGGGAGCCATGCAAAAAGTGCGGCACTATAATTAAGAAAACTCGCGTGGCCGGACGGGGGACCCATTTCTGCCCGACTTGCCAAAAATGACCTTTTTTCGTAGACTACCTGCACTGTTAACTCATGGTGAACCATTAAAGTCAGCCAAAATTGGTTTTAGTTTTATAGCGTCCAAACCCGCTAGTGGCGGGGCGTAATGGCCGCCGCAAAAATTAAAATCAATTTTGGCTGAAACTAAATATAAAGTATTTTTAACCCGCTACAAGTTCTGTAAACTATGATTGATCAATTTCTTAAGGATACCATCCGTGAGGCGGGGGCATTGGCTAAGGGTTATTTCCAGAAGGGTGTTTCAGCGCGGGCAAAAGCGCATTTGGGCGATCTCGTTACCGAAGCCGATGAAGCGGTAAGTGATTTTTTTATAAAAAAGATCCAGCAAACTTTCCCCGATCACGCTATTCATAGCGAGGAAATGAAAAATGACATCAACCCTGGCGCGCAATTTGAGTGGATCATTGACCCGATTGATGGCACGCGGAACTTTGCGAAAGGCATTCCGATGTGGTGTATCATGGTGGCGGTGTATGAAAATGGCGAGCCGCAGTTTGCCGCTGTATATCAGCCGCTGGTGGAGGAACTGTTTTTCGCGGTCAAAGGCCGCGGTGCGAGCCTGAACGGTCTGCCTATCCGGGTGAATGAGGTATCGTCCTTGGACCATGGGTATGGTTTAGCCGTGCGCACGGACCGGCCATCCCAGAAAGAGCCGGAATTTAAGCGTTTGCTTGATCGGATCAACAACAATACAACTGTCTGGATGCACAACCTCGGCACTATGCTCGCGAGTTGCTACTTGGCGAGTGGCGGCGTGGATTTTTTTGCCGAGAACGCTGGGTTTGATTATGACTACGCCGCGCCGGCGCTCATTTGCGCCGAAGCCGGGGCGGTGGTGACTGATGCCGATGGCAACCCGTGGCGGCGGGGGAGACGAGATATTGTTATGGCAAATCCAAAATTACACCTGAAGGTTTTAGAGTTGTTAAAATAAAAAGTAAAATGTCATTCAGAACCCCGTCGCAGGGGTGAAGAATCTTCCTAGTTCTCAATCTTTTTCACACAACAATTACGAACGAGTTGAAAAATAGGAAGATCCTTCGGCGGTGGCCTCTGGATGACAACATTATATGCACCAATACGATCCACACAAAATAGAAAAAAAGTGGCCCGCCTTCGCTAAAGCTTCGGCGAGGTAAATAAAAATATTTATGAAAAGTTATAATCCAAAAGAAATTGAAAAGCGTTGGCAGCGGCGCTGGGAAAAGGAGAAGACTTTTTCTGTTAAAGAAGACGCTAAGAAAAAAAAGTTTTATGCTTTGATTGAGTTTCCGTATCCGTCTGGGGCTGGTCTTCATGTGGGGCATCCGCGCCCTTTCACCGCCATGGATGTTATCAGCCGCAAGAAGCGGATGGAAGGTTATAATGTTTTGTATCCAATCGGTTTTGATGCGTTTGGTCTGCCAACGGAAAACTACGCTATCAAGACCGGCCGTCCGCCGGCTAAAGTAACAAAAGAAAATATCGCCACGTTCACACGTCAGCTCAAAAGCCTTGGGTATAGTTTTGATTGGTCGCGCAGTGTTGATACCACTGACCCAGAATACTATCGCTGGACGCAGTGGATATTTTTACAATTGTATAAACACGGACTGGCTTACAAAAAAAATCAGCCCATCAACTGGTGTCCGAAAGACAAGATTGGCCTGGCGAATGAAGAGGTCGTGCAGGGCTGTTGTGAGCGCTGTGGCACGCCGGTGGAGCAACGCAACAAAGAACAGTGGATGCTCGCGATCACGAAGTACGCTGACAAGTTGCTGGAGGGCTTGAAAGAAGTGGATTACATCGCTCCGGCTCGTATTCAGCAGGAGAATTGGATCGGCCGCTCGGAAGGAGCGGAGGTTCAGTTTGTCATCCAGAGCGAAGCGAAGGATCTTCCTATTTCTCGTTCGCTCACCGTCTTTACTACTCGCCCTGACACTATTTTTGGCGCGACATTTGTGGCGGTATCGGCGGAGCTCGCGCAAAGCTGGCTTAAGGTTGGGTGGCAGGCCAGCGAAAAGGTAAAAAAAAATGTGGAGGCAACTTTGAAAGAACGTGTGGCGACAGCCGATCGTGATGAACAAGAGAAAACCGGCGTTGATACTGGCATTAAAGCCGTGAACCCGGCTAATGGCGAAGAGATACCGGTGTGGGTCACGAACTATGTGATGGGCGGGGTCGGCACGGGCGCCATCATGGCCGTGCCAGCGCACGACGAGCGTGACTATGAGTTTGCGAAAAAGTTTGGGTTGCCGATCAAAATAGTAATTTGCGCGGCGAAACATGTTAGTGGTTTAAAATTTGATAAAAATGGAACGGCTCACGGTAGTATAGACGAATTAAATGCCAGTTATTCAGATGTGTACACTCCGGAAGAGATGTTAAAAATTATCGAAGAGAATGGTGCGGAAGAACTTGAAGACGGATTAGTTTGTAACTCAGCTTTTCTTAATGGGCTGAAGGCGTTAGAAGCTAAAGAAAAAATGATTCAGTGGCTGGAAGAAAAAGGTGTTGGCAAACGCAAAGTAAATTTCAAACTCCGCGACTGGGTGTTCTCGCGTCAGCGCTACTGGGGCGAGCCGCTCCCGCTCGTATTTTGTGAAGCCTGTGCGAAAAATAAAAAGTTTGAGAGTAAAGGTGAAGAAATGAACCCGGGCTGGATCCCTGATGAAAAACTTCCGCTGAAACTTCCGAAAGTAGCAAAGTATGAACCGACCGACACCGGTGAGTCGCCGCTCGCGGCGATGGAGAAATGGGTGAACACAAGGTGTCCACGCTGTGGCGGCAAAGCCCGCCGCGAGACCGACACCATGCCAAACTGGGCGGGGAGTAGTTGGTATTTCCTCCGCTACTGCGACCCCAAGAACAAAAAAGAATTTGCCTCAATGAAAAAATTAAAATACTGGCTTGGCTCGCCGAAGCCCGACGCGAAGCCGGGCGAAGGCGGCGTGGACTGGTACAACGGCGGGATGGAGCATACCGTATTGCATCTTTTGTACTCGCGTTTCTGGAATCAATTTTTATTTGATATTGGCGCGGTGCCCACCCACGAACCGTACAAAAAGCGCACCAGCCACGGCATGATTCTTGGGCCCGATGGTGAAAAAATGAGCAAGAGCCGCGGGAACGTCATCAACCCCGATGAAATGGTGGAAAAATTTGGCACGGACGCTTTTCGTATGTACATCATGTTCATGGGGCCATTTGACCAGGCCGTGATGTGGGACACCAATGGCCTAGTTGGAGTGCGCAGATTTTTGGATAAGGTTTGGAATTTACAGGAGAAAATATCAGAAAACGCAACGTTCTCTAATATAGATGAAAACCATTTGCAGACAACCGTAAAAAAAGTTTCTGATGATATTGATCAGATGAAGTTTAATACTGCGATCGCCCAATTGATGACGTTAACTAACCACTTCTCAAAAAAGAATATTAAGAGGGTACATTTTGAGACGCTTCTACTTTTGCTATCGCCGTTCGCCCCCCATTTTTGTGAAGAGTTGTGGGAAAATTTAGGTCACAATTCTCCTATTAGTAAAGAAACTTGGCCACAATATGATCTTAATAAAATTAAAAACCAGTCGATGACGATAGTTGTGCAGGTAAACGGAAAGGTTCGAGAGGAGATGGGACTTGTTCCGGAGGCCAGCGAAGAAGATGTAAAGCAAGCCGCGCTCGCGAGCGAGAAAGTGCAGAAATGGCTGGAAGGCAAAGAGCCGAAGAAAATTATTTATGTGAAGGGGAAACTCGTAAGTATTGTTGTCTAAAATAATTGTCATTCTGATCCCGACTCAGTCGGGAGAAGAATCTTCCGCTTGTGCCCTTGTCGTACACGATTGGCGACGCAAATCTGAAGATCCTTCACATACGTTCAGGATGACATCATTCAAATATGAAGATAACCAAGTTCGGTCATTCGTGTTTGTTGGTTGAGGAAAAAGGCGCGCGGATCCTGTTTGACCCAGGAAACTATTCCACCGTTCCGGCATTAGAAAAATTGGACGCAATCTTGATAACGCACGTCCACCAGGATCATGCAGATGTTCCTACCCTGAAGAAATTGATTGCGCTCAACCCTCGTGCCCGGATTTTTTCTAATGAAGAAGTTGTGGCGGCGCTCGCCAAAGAAGGGATAGAAGTTGACAAGTTGGGAGACAAAGAGCAGGTAGTTGTTCAGAATGTTGTAATTGATGGTGTGGGCGAGTGGCACGCAAAAATTTATGAAAAGTTTCCGGTTGTAAAAAATACTGGCTATTGTATCGCTGACCGATTGTTCTATCCAGGTGACGCCCTGACTGTTCCGGACAAAACGGTTGAAATTTTGGCCTACCCGGCGGTCGCGCCGTGGATGAAAATAAGCGAGGCGCTTGACTATCTCAAACTCATGAAACCGAAAGCAGTATTCCCAGTACATGATGGTTTCCTCAAGTTTGGCGGGCCATACCACAACCACCCAGAGCGGCATGCGAAAGAATGGGGGATACGTTGGGTCGTGCTGGAGCACGGGCAGCCGCAGGAGTTTTAGTTGTCATTTCGAACACATTCGTTTTACTCAGTGTAAACTTCGTGAGAAATTTCTGTTCGTTCGTTCGATAGTAAGTAAGACAGAGATCTTTCGCTACGCTCAAGATGACAAACGAGGGGGTTAGAAAAATTATTACTTCTAAAAACAAAACGTTTCTCGCGTTTTGTTTTAGTTTTATCCTTGGCGCCGGGTTATTTTCTCTGTTTGATTGGCACCAGATGTACTCGGTGTATTTTTATGGCGTGCTGTTTGTACTTGGTTGTGTCGTTATTATTTTTTGGAATAATTCTCTCTATCGCTTTGTTGGTCTCTGTCTTTTGTTTTTTATTTTCGGCGCGTGGCGGTTTCTTATTACAGTGCCGGACTGTAGCGACCCGGCGACACTTTGTTTTTACAATGATAAGACTGTGACTATTCACGGCATCATCGCGGAGGAGCCGGATCGGCGCATTGAGGCGACGTATTATACTGTGGCCGCGGAAAATTATCAGGGGCGAGCGCTGGTGAAGATGCGAAATTATCCAGAATATCAGTATGGGGAGCGTATTGCGTTTGCCTGCGGTTTGCAGGCACCAAAAAATCAGGACGACAGCACCTTTCGCTATGATAAATATTTATCCCGGAATGGAATATGGTCGGTGTGCAGTTTTCCGAATGTTGCGGCAATGCCAATTCAGAACGAGCGCTTCACACCCTCTGTTTTTTTGATGAAGCCTATTTTGAAACTGAAGGCTGCGGTGTCCGAGCAAATGAATCGTTTGTGGCCGGAGCCGGTGGCTAGTTTTGTCGCCGGTATTTTATACGGCAGTAAAAGCGGGCTCCCCAAAGAACTGTCGGACAATTTTAGCCGTACCGGCATTACGCATATCATCGCGGTGTCGGGGTTTAATATTACGATTATTGCGACAGTTTTGATGAGTGTTTTAATTACCATCGGGCTGTGGCGGCGACAGGCGTTTTGGGTGGTGATTGTGGTCATTATTTTATTTACGATCTTTTCTGGGTTGTCCTCGTCGGCCGTGCGGGCGGCGGTGATGGGTATTGTTGTTCTCACTGGACAGTATTTGGGGCGGCTGTCGCGAATGGCGACGGTGCTTATTTTCACCGCGGCACTGATGATGCTCGGCAACCCGTATGTGGCGCTCTGGGATGCTGGGTTTCAGTTGTCTTTTTTGGCGACGCTGGGGCTGGTGTATGTGTCGCCGATACTTTTGGCTATCATTCCCAACTTGATTGGGAATCCATCGCCAGACTCTTATTTAAGTTCATCAATGGATTCCCGCTTTCGCGGGAATGACAGTGCGATGAAAGTGGTTAATGCAATTCGCGAACCCCTCATCTCCACACTCTCGGCGATCATCGCGACCACGCCGCTCATTATGTATCAGTTCGGCCGGCTGTCGCTGGTTGCGCCGTTGGTAAATATTTTGGTACTCTGGATTATTCCGTGGCTAATGTTGTTTGGTTTTTTAGCGCTCCTCGCGAGCTTTGTCTTTTTTCCGCTCGGCCAGCTTATCGCCTGGGTCGGGGGTATTGGCCTTAGGTATGTTATACTAACAGCAACTTTTTTTGGCCGGCAAAGCTTCTCGGCAATTAATTTTACTTTGCCGTGGTGGGGGATGGTCAGTCTGTATGTTTGTTTACTAATTGTCATTCAGAGGTCGCAACCGAAGAATCTTCCTATTTCTCAATCACCGCAGACAATTGGCGCCGAAAATTTGGAAGATCCTTCGCCACGCGAGGGCTCTGTATGACACTCAAGATATGAAAAAACCAAAATTCATGACCTCAATCGGCGGGTATAACCTAGCTGCAAATCGTTACGACGAAAAGGAAGGCTACCTGAATAGTTTTGAGCAAAAGAAATTACTGCCACTGCTTGGCAATGTCCGCGGCCTGAAAGTTTTAGATGTTGGGGCCGGCACGGGCCGACTCGCGGTGGAATTAGCCAAGTTCCCGGGTACGGAAGTGACCGCATTGGACGTCTCGGATAAAATGTTGGAGCGGCTGAAGAAAAAGAACCCCGCCATCACCTGTATCGTTGGCGATGCAGAAGCTCTGCCATTTGTGAGCGGCAGTTTTGATATGGTCATCGCCACGTTTTTGATCGTGCACCTGAAAAATCCCGCTAGATTTTTTGATGAGGCGTACCGTGTGCTCAAAGATGGGGGCCGACTGGTGGTGACGAATATCAATCAGAAAGATCCGCCGACCGTAAAGACGAGCGAGGGGGACATTATCATTGAGTCGTATTATCACCGGCCGGAGGAAGCGCGCGAATCGCTGGAGTCGTTGGCGTTTTCTATTGAGCAGGAAGTGATGATAAAAGAAAAAGACGTTTGGGTGAATCAAATATTGATTGCACGAAAGTGATGGTTAAATTGTTAAACTGTTAAATTGTTATCACTAGCAATTTGACAATTTAACCATTTGGTAATTTTTTTGTCATGAAGAAGGTCGTAATTATTATAGGGGTAGTTTTGTTAGTAATGGGGGGCTGGTTTTATTACATCATTTCTGAACAACACCGGCATGAGTTTAAAGTGTGGTTTTTGAATATAGGGCAAGGGGATAGCGCGTTGATCCAGTTTGAGAACGGCGAAACGATGCTGGTGGATTGCGGGGCAAACAGAAAAGTGTTGAGCCAGCTTGGAGCCGTGGTGCCATTTTATGTGCACACCATTGATTATGTACTCGCAACGCACCCGGACCTGGATCACTATGGCGGGTGTGTGGATGTGCTCAAGCGCTATGACGTGAAACACATTATTGTGAATGGCCGCACCAAGCCCTACGACCCCTATTGGCGGGAGTGGGACAAGGCGATCCATAATGAGGGTGCGGAAATAATTACTATGACCAGCCCGACTGTCTGGACCATAGCGAGCGACACTTTACAATTCCTTTCTCCAGACCCCGCTTTAAAAATTGACACTAAAGCCGATGATAGCAATAATTATTCCATTGTATTTCGATTGACGCACGGGGCGGAAACTTTTTTGTTTACTGGTGATATGGAGGTGCCACTTGAGAATGCGTTGTTGGAGAAGTATTGCCCTTCCACGTCTGTCATTCCCAACTTGATTGGGAATCCATCGCTGGGCTCTTATTCAAGCTCATCAATGGATTCCCGCTTTCGCTCGTCTCGCTGGAGCTTCGGCGAAGCGGGCGGGAATGACAAATATGAATGTCCGACATTACGTTCGGACATTCTGAAAGTCGGGCACCATGGCAGCCCGGGCGCGAGTGGCGAAGATTTTTTAACGGCGGTGAGGGCGAAGCAAGCGGTGATCTCGGTGGGCCCCAATCGCTATGGCCATCCGTCGCTTCGGGTTATAAAGCATTTGGAAAGGGCCGGCGCCGAGATTTTACGCACCGACCAGCGGGGTGCTATACTAGTACGATGAAAGGATGAAAGATAGTATGTTTCGATTTGTTTTTGCCATATTTTTTGTCAGTGTTCTGTTCGTTCCGGCACGTTTTGTGTCCGCGGCAGAGCTAGACACCGACGGCGACGGGCTGACCGATGCGGAGGAAGCCGCCTTGGGGACAGACGCCACTAATCTTGATTCCGATGGCGACGGTTACCCGGACGGTGTAGAGGTGGAACACGGTTTTAACCCCCTGAAAGGGGGCAGGGACCGGAGCCTGCCCCGTCACGTGGAAATTGATTTGAACAAGCAGCAATTGGCGTATTATTTGGCGGGAGTCAAAGTCGGCACTATGCCAGTCTCCACCGGAATCAGAGGGAAAGACACTCCCATTGGCGAATTTTCAATTTTGAAAAAAGTTCCCGTGAAGCGCTATGTTGGTCCTGGCTATGATCTACCCAATGCCAAATGGAACCTGGAGTTTAAGCGCGGGTTTTATCTTCACGGCGCTTACTGGCACAACCAGTTCGGCAAGCGCCCGATGAGCCACGGGTGCGTGAATATTTCCTATAAAGATGTGCCCAGACTTTATGATTTTTTGGATGTGGGGGATGCGGTGAAAATTACCGGTGTGACGCCGGTTAGGGTATTAGTTAAAAAATAGTTACTTGACAGAAATGAACCGGCGTGCTATCTTTACAATCAGTAAGTACCCTGATAGTGGTGCTTTTTTCTTTACTTAATTTTCTATTCATAATTCACTAGTGAATGTATGTCCGATATCACTAAGGCGATTCAGGCTTTGTGCGATGAGAAGGGTTTGACCTATGACGCTGTCATGGAAACCATTGAGGCCGCGCTCGCGGCCGCCTACCGCAAAGATTTTGGCAACAAGCAGCAAAATATCAAAGTAAAATTTGATCCGGCGACCGGTAATATGCAGGCGTGGGATGTCAAAACCGTAGTTCCGGACATTGCTGAAGACGTTTTGGAGAAGGCCCAGGATGAACTGATGGCTAGACGGGAAAAAGCGCGTGAGGAGGGTCGTGAATTAACCGAAGAGGAAACGGCTGATTTGCCCCGCTTCAACCCGAAGACCGAAATGATGCTCTCCCAGGCCAAAGAGGTGAAGAAAAAAGCTGAGGTGGGTGAAGTGCTGGAAATTTCTTTGGAAATACCGCATGAGTTTGGCCGCATGGCCGCGCAGACGGCCAAGCAGGTGATTATTCAGAAGATCCGCGAGGCGGAGCGCGCCGTTGTCTTTGGCGACTTCAAGGGTCAGGAAGGAACGTTGATTCTCGGCACTGTCCAGCGCGTGGAAGGGCGGAAAGTTTTGATTGATCTCGGTAAAATTACCGGCATCATGCCGTCTGATCAGATGATTTTCAACGAACACTATCGCCCGGGAGCGCGGATGAAATTTTTTGTAGTGAAAGTGGAAATGACCGCTCGCGGGCCGGAGATTATTTTGTCTCGCGCCGCAACGGGCATGGTGCGCGAAGTGTTTCGGCAAGAAATTCCCGAGGTAGCGAGCGGTGTCATCCAAATTAAGGGGGTGGCCCGTGATGCCGGTTTTCGCTCCAAAGTGGCGGTGGCGACCGATGATTCGTCCATTGACCCGATCGGTTCCTGCATTGGCCAGCGCGGCAGCCGCATCAATACCGTCATTGAAGAGCTGGGCGGAGAGAAAATTGATGTCATCCAATATGACGAAGACGCCGCCGGTTATGTCACTCATGCTTTGTCGCCGGCAAAAGTTGTTTCAGTAGAACTGAACGATGCCGAAAGGACAGCTACCGTTACCGTCGCTCCGGAGCAGTTCTCCATCGCGATTGGCCGCTCCGGCCAGAATGTGCGCTTAGCCTCTGAGCTTACCGGCTGGAAAATAAATGTAGTTCAGCTTGGCGGTGAGACCGCGCCCTCTGCCGCCGAGGCCGCGGCCGAAGAACCGGCCGAGCCGAAAGTTGCGCCGGAAATCGCCGCCGTTGAAGAGAAAGCGGAATAAGCGATAGCGCTATGATTTCTTCCCTTTTCAACATCATTCTCTATAAACCCATTTTTAATTTGTTTGTCGGCTTGTATAATATTCTGCCCGGTCATGATTTGGGCGTGGTGATTTTTGTTTTGACAGTTCTCGTTCGGCTGGCCTTGTATCCCTTGACCACCTCGTCTATCAAGGCTCAGAAATCCATGCAAGAGCTGCAGCCCAAGATGGAAGCGATAAAAAAGGATTTTCCAAATGATAAACAAAAGCAGGCCGAGGCCACGATGGCTCTTTACAAGACGCACAAGGTAAACCCTCTAACCTCGTGCCTCCCCATGTTGGTTCAATTGCCATTGCTCATCGCTCTTTTCTGGGTACTGCGCGATGGGTTGGCTTCGCAAAATCTTGGAGCTAATCTGTATTCTTTTGTGCGCAACCCGGGAACGCTGAATCCGCTGTCGCTGGGATCTTTTGATCTGGCCAAGCCGAGCATCGCGCTTTCGGTTTTGGCTGGTTTGGCTCAATTTTTTCAAGCCAAGACTTTGACTCGCAAGAAAGCGCCGAAGGAAGCGGGGGCGGGCGGCAAAGACGAAGATATGGCGGCTATGATGAACAAGCAGATGCTCTATGTGATGCCGGTCATGACGGTTTTGATTGGTTTTAAATTTCCGGCCGGTCTCACTCTTTATTGGTTTTTGAGCACAGCCCTCATGCTAGCCCAGCAGCTTTTTATGTTTCGCAAGGGCGATGAACCGGGTGCCCCCAAAGCAGATACTAAGGTGATTGAAGGTAAGATCATTTCTTAAATTGGCAATTGGAAAAGCCCCCATAGGGGTCTTTTTTTTGTTTCGTCCGGCTGTTATACTAGCCGGGTATGCCGGGAAACCCTCTTCAGCAGTCTATTCTTCGGACTATCTCGTATTTTGATTTAGCGCATTTCCCTCTGACTAAAGAGGAATTGTGGCGTTTTTTGTGGACTTCTTCCGCCGGGAAGGCCGAAGAGTTTTTCGCCGTTCTTTCCGGCGTGTCGTTTTTGGAAGAAAAATATGGATATTATTTTTTGCGCGGGCAGAGTGCTGATGTGGTGGAGCGAAGGCGGGCGGTCGTGCCGACCGACCAAAAACTGGAGAAATCCCGGCGCGCGGCGCGGCTGCTTCGCCTAGTGCCGTTCTTGCGCGCGGTGTTTGTCTGTAATTCAGTGGGGCGGGAAGTGGCCAAGCCGGAGAGCGATATTGATTTTTTTATTGTCACCGAAACGAACCGGCTTTGGATTGCGCGTTTTTTTGCTAATTTGATTTTGCGTCTATTCGGTCTGCGCACCTATGGCAAAAAACAACGTGACCGGGTGTGTCTTTCGTTTTTTGTAGACCGCGCTCATATGGACCTGTCGCCGTGGCGCGTCGCCCCGGACGATGTGCACTTTGCCTACTGGATCGTGCAGATGATCCCCGTGTATGACCCGGAGGGGCTCTATCACGCATTTTTGGAAACAAATCGTTGGTTGAAGAATTTTTTACCAAATGCCATGATATCTTTGCGCGCCACTGTGCAATCGCAGAGGCGCAGTGTGTGGCACCGTTTTTGGGAGACACTGTGGTGCGGGGCGTATGGCGACCTCATTGAAAATCAGGCGCGGGAAATTCAGAAATCGCTTTTATCTCGCTCCGTAAAAACGAAGGCCGAACAGAAAGATCACGGCGTGGTCATTCAGCCTGGCATCGTGAAGCTCCACGAGAATGATACCAGGGCGTCATATCGGGCAGCGTGGCTTAACAAAATTAACGAAGCCAAGAGCTATGTCTCTTAAGAGAGTCATTTATTTTTTACTGTTGCTGTTTCTTTTTCTCCTCCCTTGGCAGGCGCGCGTTGTCTACGCGCCAGCATTTATTAACGGTCAGTTTTGGGAATACGGGAGCGGGAGTTGGTACGCGACCGAGGCGTTCTTGTGGGTCATTATTCTCCTTTCTGCTCTTGATCGTTTCCGGCAAAAAAGTTTTTGGGCGCTGGTAACCAGTCGAGAACATTTCCAACAGCATTGGCCGCAATTATTTTTTCTCGTCGGCGTGCTGCTATATGCGCTGTGGCAAATTTTACGAAGTACCAGCCCGACGATCTCGTATCAGTGGTTGTTTCATCTACTGGAGGGGTTATGCCTGCTTATCATTATTGCGGAGCAGAAGGGTGACGGCCGTGGTTTGCTCGTTGCCTTTTGGGCGGGCGGGGTGGGGCAGGGCATTTTGGGGGCGTGGCAATTCTTTTCGCAGGCGGTGACGCACATTCCCGGGTTTGGCATCGCTCCGCAGACGGCGGCACGGATCGGGAGCTTTGTGGTGGAGACCAGCACTGAACGGTGGCTGCGCGCCTACGGCAGTTTTGGCTCGCCAAATATTTTGGGTGGATACCTGGCTTTGGTTTTTATCATTGGGTTACTACTCTATCTCAAAAGCACACTACGACAGAAAGTTTTTTTTACTGCTGGGCAGATGGTCGTGCTTACGGGTCTGGTTTTGTCTTTTTCGCGTGGAGCGTGGGTCGCGGCACTCACTGGTGTGGCCGTAGCAGTAGCTGTCGTCCTGAGCAAAGCGCCCGCCCGACTGAACGACATCAGTCGTTCGGGCGGGAAGGATCTTCCTTTTACGCCACTAAACGACCGTTCGAAGGCACAAGCGGAAGATTCTTCGCCCCATAAAGGGGCTCTGAATGACATTTTAAAGCAACTCTTTTTTTGTCTTCTCATCATTCTTACTTTGTTTTTCACTCTCCATCCGCTCTTTGCTACGCGCTTCACGCCAAGCACGCGGCTGGAAGCACGGTCACTGGAGGAGAGGGCTGGGCAGTATCGTGATGCTCTGCCTCTGATAAGAGAGCATTGGTTCATGGGGGCAGGGCCGGGAGCATACACAGCGGCGCTGGCCAAAAAGCACCCCAGCTGGCCGGTGTGGAATATTCAGCCGGCACACAATATCTATCTGTTACTTTTTGCCGAGCTAGGTGTGGTAGGTTTTGTCTTGTTTTTTTGGTGGTGTGTTTTTGTCGTGCGGCGCACTCTTGGGCAAAGGCGGTACTGGCTCCCAGTTTTGTTTACCCTGGCGGCTTTGGGGCTCTTTGACCACTGGCTCATGAGCCTATATGTGGGGGCTATGGTGTGGTGGGCGATTTTTGGCTTAGGTTTGCTCTAAAATTAGCCAATTTTATTGTGGATAGTGTCGGGGGGTGAAAACCCTTGACATTTTTTTGGTTTGGAGTATAATTTTACTACTTATCACTCCCAATTAGTGAGTGATAACCCTGAACCAGAACGGTACAGGGTCTATAAGTTATTTATTAATTTTTTATACTATGGCTATACGACCATTAGGCGACCACGTGCTGGTACGCCAGAAAAAAGAGGATGAGGTAACATCGTTCGGCCTGGTTTTGGCCGGCGACCAAAAGAAAAAGCCGGAAGGCGAAGTCATCGCTGTCGGCCCCGGCAAAATTTTAGAGAACGGCACGCGCTCCCAGATGGATGTGAAAGCGGGGGATCACGTCGTCCTCAAAAGCTGGGGCGGCGATGACGTGGAAGTGGGTAAAGAGGAATATAAAATTGTATCGCAAGACGACATATTGGCGGTGGTTGAGAAATAAAAAAAATTGTCATTCTGAACCCCGTCGTAGTGGGTGAAGGATCTTCCTTTTATGCCAATTGGTGAACGGGCACAAGCGGAAGATTCTTCTCCCGACTGAGTCGGGATCTGAATGACAACTTTAATTATATAAAATAAAATCATATGGCTAAACAAATTATTTTTTCTGATGAAGCTCGCCGCAAATTGGTGGCTGGTGTAAATATTCTCGCCAATGTCGTGAAAGTGACACTCGGCCCAAAAGGCCGGAACGTGGTTTTGGACAAGGGCTACGGCGCTCCGACTATCACCAAAGATGGTGTGACGGTGGCTAAGGAAATTGAAGTAGAAGATAAATTTGAAAATGCCGGCGTGGAGCTCGTGAAAGAAGTGGCGAGCAAGACCAACGATGATGTCGGCGATGGCACAACGACCGCGACGGTTCTCGCGCAAGCGATTGTGACGCAGGGTCTCAAGGTGGTCTCGGCCGGCGCCAATGCTGTTGCGCTCAAGCGCGGTATTGACAAATGCGTGGAGGCAATCGTAAAAGAATTGAAGGAAAAAGTTTCCAAACCAGTGGAACAAAATGAAATTGCCAACGTCGCTTCTATCTCGGCCAATGACCAAGAAATCGGCAAGCAAATTGCCGACGCGATGAAAGCGGTGGGCAAGGATGGAGTTATTACTGTGGAAGAATCCCAAACATTCGGCATGCAGATTGAGACTGTGCAGGGTATGCGTTTTGACAAGGGCTATGTGTCGCCCTACATGGTGACCAACGCCGAGCGCATGGAAGCGGAATACAACGACCCGTACATTTTAATTACTGACAAAAAGATATCATCCATTCATGACGTGCTTCCGCTGCTGGAGAAATTGGCTCAGAGCGGCAAGAAAGATATCGTGGTGATTGCCGAGGACGTGGATGGCGAAGCGCTGGCTACATTTGTGGTGAATAAACTGCGCGGCACCTTCAACGTGCTCGCGGTGAAAGCGCCGGGTTTTGGCGATCGCCGCAAAGAAATGCTCCAGGATATTGCCACCCTCACTGGCGGCAAGATGATTACCGAAGAGCTGGGCCTTAAATTGGACAAGACCGAACTGGAAGATTTGGGCCGGGCGCACAAAGTGATCGCGACCAAGGAAACCTGTACTATTGTGGAAGGCAAGGGTGACCAGAGCGCCATTGCCGACCGGGTGGCCCAGATCAAGCGGGCGATTCAGGAGAGCGACAGTGATTTTGATAAAGAAAAGCTCCAAGAGCGACTGGCTAAATTATCCGGCGGTGTGGCCATTATTAAAGTCGGCGCGGCTACGGAAACCGAAATGAAAGAAGTGAAGCACCGCATTGAAGACGCTGTGGGCGCTACCAAGGCCGCCCAAGAAGAAGGCATTGTGCCGGGCGGAGGTCTCGCTCTCATACGTGCACTCAAAGCTCTAGATGGGATCAATCTTGATCCAGAAGAAGCGCTTGCGATTGATATCCTTCGTAGGGCGCTGCAAGAGCCAATGCGTCAGATAGCTGAAAATGCTGGAACTGACGGTGCTGTAGTTGTGGATTATGTGGTGAATGATTCTCTACACGCGGGTGAAAGAAATCAGAACGTAGGCTACAACGCACTCACCGGCAAGTACGAAGATATGTTCAACGCTGGTATCATTGACCCGACCAAAGTTACTCGCTCGGCACTTCAGAACGCCGCGAGTATCGCGGGCATGTTCCTCACTACCGAAGCCGTCGTCACCGACATTCCGAAGAAAGAAGAAGCCGCGCCACCGATGGGTGGAGGTATGGGAGGTATGGGCGGAGGAATGTACTAAAAAAAGAAATTCAGAAGTCAATAACAAGAACCCCCCGACTTAAGTCGGGGGGTTCTTGTTATTGAAGCTATTCCAGCCACCCGTCATGAAATATCTCGGAGAGAAATAACTCGTGACGAGTGGGTGGCCGGATGGACCGCCCACTCGTTTTGAGAGTGAGGCGGTGATGGACCCCTAGCTAGGCGTGGCCCGTGGGAGCGACCTGGGTGGTGGCGGCGCTGGCGGTGTAGAGGCGGATCTTCCACCTACCTTCGTACTGGGTCTCGGAGTCGGGGAAGACCGTGAAGCCGACGATCTTGCGGCTGATCTTGCGGCTGAGGGCGCTCACGATGCGGAGCCTGACCTGGTCGGTCGTCGGCGGAGCATCCCCATGGAGATCGATGGTTCCGAAGTACTTGACCCGGGCCGCCTCCCGCTTCCCGTCGGCGAAGTGGTAGTTGCCCGGTTCACCCCTGACTTCGTGGATGCGGCGGGGCTGGCTCTCATCCCCCTCGTTCGTCGGCTGCGACGCTGACGTGGCTTCATTCACAGTTGCAGTGTTCACGTGTGGTGTGCCTCCTCCCCAAGATGGGGAGTCGTGGGTTGGACAACCGCATTAGTATAGTATTTTTTGGCGCGATTGTCAAGCATGAGGAAATCAGGTACTATATGGGCACAAGATATAGGCAATATCCTTTTTTATGATTACGAAAATTATTGATGTGCTGGCCGCTATAGTGGTAGGGACCATTAGCTTTCTCGGTTATGGCGGAATTTTTTTATTAATGCTTTTGGAGAGTAGCGGCGTGCCGGTGCCATCGGAGGTGATTATGCCTTTTTCGGGCTTCTTGGTGTTCAAAGGCCAGTTGACGCTGATCGCCATTGTGCTCGTCGGAACTCTCGGCAACGTGGCGGGTTCGCTGTTAGCATATTGGATCGGGCATCGTGGTGGCCGGCCGCTCATTGAAAAATATGGCAAATATATTCTCATCTCTAAACATGATTTAGATTTGGCTGATCGTTGGTTTCTGAACTATGGCCCGCTCACAGTATTTTTTGGGCGCCTTTTGCCGGTGGTTCGCACTTATATTTCTTTTCCGGCCGGTATTGCCAAAATGAATCTGAAAAAATTTATTATCTATACCACGCTCGGGGCATTGCCCTGGGTGTGGCTTTTCGGCTGGCTCGGTGTCAAGATGGGCGCTAATTGGGAGAATATTCGCGCCACCCTGCACAATTTTGACATAAGTATTGCTCTGCTTGTGGTCGTAGCCGTTGGCTGGTATGTCTGGCGGCATCTGAAGAACAAGAAAAAATATGCGTAGTCTGATTTTATTTTTTTCCCACTTTCCTCCGGAGATCGACACGTTCTTTTTGGCGATGGTGCCGGTGGCGGAAATCCGTTTGTCGTTGCCGGTAGCAATTTTTCGTTACCACCTGCCGGCGTGGGAGGCGATAGTGTGGTCGGTGGCCGGCAATATGATTCCCACCACTCTCATTTTATTGTTTGGCGAGAGGTTTCATCGCTGGGTGGAAAAACGGTCTGGTTTCTTTTTTGGCAAAGCCTGGGCGCGGCATTTGGCGAGTATCCAGAAAAGTTTTGCCAAATATGAAAAGTATGGCTTGATCGGATTATTCTTGTTCATCGCTATCTCGCTCCCGGGTACGGGCTCATACACCGCCGCCATCGCGGCTTTTTTGCTCGGCATACCGGTGAACAAATCATGGCCGTATGTATTGGCGGGCGTGGTGGCCTCGGCCATGGTCATTACCTCGGTAACAGTGGGGCTTGATAAATTGTTTTAGGTAATTGTCAGGATGACCACCAGTATGTCCTTACAATCATTACAAATACTACAATCTAAAATACAATCAACCACCAAACTCTTGAAGTTGGGGGAGATGAAGAAAAAGATGGCGCAGTTGGCGGAAGAGATGAACCAGCCAGATTTTTGGAAACACCAGGAGAACGCCCAGCGCATTTCCCAGGACTATCAGGATATTAAGGGTGAAGTAGACAAGTGGGGAGAGCTGGAAAAACAAACAAACGAACTCATTGAGCTGGAAGCGTCCGACGACGCGTCGTTTGCCGCCGATATAGCCAAGCAGACCGAGGAATTGGAAAAGAAATTTACTGATTACGAATTTTTTCTTCTTCTCAACGGCCCGTATGATAAAAATAACGCGATCATTTCTATTCACGCGGGGAGCGGCGGCACCGAGGCGCAAGACTGGGCCGAGATGTTGCTTCGTATGGTGTTTCGATTTTGTGAAAAACAAGGTTGGAAGACGCGTATCGTGGATGAGTCGCGCGGAGCGGAGGCGGGGTATAAGTCAATTACTTTTGAAGTGAGCGGGCGGTATGCCTATGGCTATTTAAAGTCTGAACACGGTGTGCATCGCCTCGTGCGCATTTCCCCGTTTGATGCCGAAAAAATGCGGCACACGTCGTTCGCGCTTATTGAAGTTTTGCCCGAAGTGGCGGACGAGGCGGCGGTGACGATTGACCCGAAAGATCTGCGCATTGATACGTTTATGAGTGGCGGTAAAGGCGGGCAGAGTGTGAACACCACCTATTCGGCCGTGCGCATCGTGCATATCCCCACCGGCATCACGGTGCAGTGCCAAAACGAGCGCTCCCAGATGCAAAATAAAGATATGGCGCTGAAGATTTTGAAGTCGCGCCTGCACCTGCTTCAAGAAGAGAAACGCACCCGGGAGCGGCTGGAGCTGCGCGGTGAATACAAATCAGCCGAGTGGGGGAACCAAATTCGTTCGTATGTGCTTCACCCCTATCACATGGTAAATGATCATCGGACAGAATATAAATCCACTGACCCCGAGAGCGTACTTGAGGGCGAGCTTTTGCCTTTGAGCGAGGCGTATTTGCGGTGGAGGAAAAAATAATTGTCATTTACGAAGATTTTTCTGACATTAACGAGGCAATTGCGCGAGAGAAGTATCTCAAGGGCAAATCAAGCAATTTAAAGAAGATTTAATTAAAACGGTGAATCCTTTTTGGAGAGACCTGAGTGACGATTGGGCATAAAAGGAAGATCCTTCGCCCGCGAGGGCTCTGGATGACAATTATGAAGATCCTCACTGAATGTAACCTCGCTGAACTCGTCGTTGATCTCCTCTCTGGCAAGACAATTGTGTTCCCAACGGAAACATCATATGGCCTCGGGTGCGACGCCACAAACCAGGCGGCGGTAGACAAAATTTTTAAAATTAAGGGGCGCAAAAGTGATAAACCGCTTCTCGTGGTCGTGCCGACAGTGGAAATGGCGCGAAAATATTTGGCTTGGAGCGATTTATTGGGTACACTAGCTAAGAAGTATTGGCCAGGCCCCCTTACGGTGGTCGGTTTGTACGTCCCCCCTCTTTTTAAGGAGGGGATTGAGGGGTGGTCTCGCACAAATGGTAAGCGTTTACTTGGATTTATTCGTACAATAGGGATGAGGAGCGAATTGAGAAAAAACAAAACTAAGGCTGAAAAACTTTGTGAGATATATAACACGGCGACAACCGCGAGACCCCACCCCACCCTCCACTTGAAAGGGGAGGAGACGCTAGCCGACGGGGTGGTTTCAAGCGAGGGGACGGTGGCAATCCGAGTGACTGCAAACCCGTTGCTTAAATCTATCACTGAAAAATTGGGGAAGCCGTTGGTGGCTACGTCCGCGAATGTTGCTGATGGTGGGGATAGTTATAGCGCGGAGTCAGTCATAGCTCAATTTCAAAATCGCGCTGTACAGCCGGACATCATTTTAGATTATGGCGAGCTCCCGAAGCGACCGCCAACAACAATAGTAAGTGTGATTGGTGGGAAATTTAAAGTTTTCCGCCAAGGAGAGCAAGAGGTGAGTGTTTAATTATATGGAGGAACAATCGGTTCCAGAAAAAGTACCAACAACCGTTCGCGAGCACTGGCGCCCGCGCGGATTTTTTTATGTGTTTGTCGTTTTAATGTGCGGCTTGGCCGCTGTTTTGGGGGTCGGGGCAGTGTGGGTTTCCGCCGTGGCAGATATGAAAGCCGCGACCGACGTTTCATTTGTTGCCTCTCCGGTTAAGCCCGTTGCCATTCCGCGGGTAAAGCCGCCGCGGCAAGTGGTGAAAGGTCTGTATCTGACAGCCTATTCAGCCGGCAATCCGGAGAAAATAGACGAAATTATCAAGCTCATTGAGGCTACTGAACTGGACGCGATCGTGATTGATATTAAAGATTATACCGGATATGTGCTCTACGACAGCCAGGTGCCTCTGGTGAAGAAACTCGGGACAAAAAAGGTGCTTATTGATGATATCCCCGCGCTTATTCGCAAACTGCATGAACACAAAATTTATGCAATCGCCCGGCAAACGGTTTTTCAAGACCCGGCGCTCGCCGAAAAAAAACCGGAATGGGCGATTAAGGATAAACAAGGCGGCGTGTGGCGCGATAAGAAAGGGTTGTCCTGGGTTGATGCCACGCGCGAGGAAGTGTGGGCATACAACTTGGCCGTTGCTCGCGAGGCGGCGGCCTTAGGATTTGACGAAATTAATTTTGATTATGTGCGCTTTCCCTCGGACGGAGATTTGAGCCGGGTAGTTTACCGTAACGGAGCGAGCAAGCGTTATGAGGTGATAGGGAAGTTCTATTCGTATCTGAGCGAGAAATTAGCCGACGAGCCAGTGTGGATCTCGCTGGATATGTTTGGTTTTGTGATGGAGAAAAAAGGAGAGGATGATATGCGCATTGGCCAGCGCCTTGCGGATGCGGTGGGTGTAGTTGATTATATTTCACCGATGATGTACCCGTCGCACTATCCATCCGGGCATCTTGGTCTTAAAAATCCCGCCGATGATCCGGCGCTGGTTATTGCTCATGGCATGGAAGAGGGTTCCCCGCGTTTTGTTGGCACTCGAGCGGAAGTTCGGCCGTGGATACAAGCGTTTAACCTGGGTGCGGTCTATGACGCCGATAAAATTCGCGAACAAATTGATACGGTTGAGAAATACACTACTGCAGGTTGGATGCTGTGGAACGCGAGTAATCGGTATAGCGATGCCGGCCTTAAAGCCGAGTAGGGTATGCCAAACCTCTTCAGCCAAGACTACCTCCTCCGCCTCTGTAAAAAATACGGTCTGGCGCCGTCAAAAAGATACGGCCAGAATTATTTGATTGACGCGGGAGTAATTGAAACTATTGTCGCAGCTTCTGGGGTTAAGTCATCGGACACGATTGTTGAAGTCGGACCGGGTTTTGGCGTTCTCACGCTGGCTCTCGCTGAACACGCGAAAAAAGTAGTGTCCTTTGAAATTGAAAAAAAGTTGCAGCCATATTGGGCAGAAGTGGTAAAAAAACAGACTAACATTGAAATAGTGTGGGGCAACGTTCTTCGATCCTTTGCGCCCCCGGCCACTCCCTACAAAGTTGTCGCCAATTTGCCTTATCAAATCACCTCGCCGGTGATCCGTTTGTTTTTGGAAACAGAAAAGCCCCCGGCACTGATGATGCTCATGGTTCAAAAAGAAGTGGCGGAAAGAATTTGCGCAGAGCCCGGGCAGATGTCGCTGCTTTCAGTCGCGGTGCAGTATTATGCTGATGCCGATATTGTGGCGACCGTGCCTCGGTCTGCCTTTTGGCCACAGCCACGAGTGGATTCGGCCGTTGTTAGAATCACGAATCACGAATCACGAATCATGAATCCAGACGAGAGCGCCAAGTTTTTTGCTTTAGTTAAAGCCGGGTTTGCCAATAGGCGTAAACTGCTCATGAAAAATTTGTTGCCGGTGGTGGGCAAGAAAAATAGGGTTGCTCTTACTAATATATTCACTCGTTTGGAGCTTGGACCGAACGCTCGCGCGCAAGAGTTGTCGGTAGAACGATGGGTGGAACTAACTAAAGTGGTGGCGTTTTTGTCAGAATGACAGACGTTCTTATCCACTTATCCGGCAAGTTTTTTTGTGGTATACTAAACTGTATAACCGCCCCCAAGAAGGGGTACGTTGAAAATCTATGGATGAGGTAACGCCAGAGAGACAGCCAGGGCTACGGCGCGAGCAGAAGATCGGTTTTGTCTTGCTGCTTATTTTTGCTATTTTGAGCATCACGCTCGGGGCTATCCAGATCCGCAATGTTTTGTATAAACCGTTCGCGCTTAAGGACACGGTCCCGATGGCGTATAAGGATGAGGTGACCGGCATTGATTCTCTCCGTTTTCGCGATACCGACGGCGATGGGTTAAATGATTTTGACGAGCTCTATGTCTATGGCACCAGCCCGTACCTGGCCGATACGGATTCCGATGGCCTGACCGACAAACAGGAAATTGATCGCGGCGGCGACCCGCTGTGTCCGACGGGGCGGGATTGCACCAACCCGATCATAAGCGGCGAGGGTGTTATGAAAACTGTCGCGGTTTCTACTACGGTGTCGGCCGCCTCCGCGCCCCCGTCGGCGCCCGATGTGCTGCAGATACTGCGCGACCCGAAACAGCTGCGGCCGCTCTTGGTTCAGTCCGGGATGAAGCCAGACCTGCTGGATAAAATTTCTGACGCCGATCTGATGTTGCTGGTGAACCAATTATTGCAGAGCACCAGCACCGCCGGCATCAACTTGCAAAATCTTCTGAGTCCTTTATCAGCCGGCGCCGCCGCCCGTTAACTTTTCCGCCCCGCGCTTATGTTGGTCAAACTGAAAAAATATATAGCGACTGCCCTGATTGTCCTCCTGGCGTTTGTCGCCGCGGCCGGCGGGCTCTTGGCGCCGGAGCCGGCCCACGCCCAGTTGGCCACTTTTACTTTTGGCGATATTCCCGCCCAATTGAAAGACATTGGTGCCCAAATTTATAAGGCTTTAATTTCCGCCTTAAAAGTAGCCACAGTGCGCACCGTGGCCTATGCCGTGCGCAAGGTTTCGTACGACTCGGCGGTGTGGCTCGCGAGCGGCGCGAAAGGGCAGAACCCGTTCGCGCAGACAAAAGATTTTGGTTCCTATATAAAATCGCTGGGAGACGATGTCGCCGGCACCTTTATTGAACAGATGGGCACGGACAAATTAAATCTCTGTCATGTACCCGATATCAAGGTGGATCTGGCGATGAAAATCGGTTTGCGCACTGATTTTGGCGGCGCTGGCGGAATCGGCGGCGGCGCGGCCGGTCCGGGCAAACCCAAATGCAGTCTGTCCCAGATGGCCGGCAACTGGAGCCAGGAGTTTGACAGCAAATACGGCGCTTCGTCCATTGCTGGGCGTATGACCAGCATCAATAATTTGTTTCAGGCCGATTCTAACAGCGATCTGGGGATTCAAATTCAGACTACGGAAAAACTGGCCAATACCGTTCAACAGCAGGTGGTGGCTGGCACGCTGGAGCGCCAGGAAGGAAGAGGGTTTAAGGGCAAGGAAACGCCTATTAGCGGCCAGATTCAAACTCCGGCGGAGTTGATTGCCGAGCAGTTTAAGGCCAATACGCCGGACAAAGCCGCCAAGGAGGACTCCGACACGGTGAAGCAAGCTCTCACCAGCGACGAACCCAGCGTTTTGGCGGTGGGATTATCCATTTTTTTGAACACTTTGGTATCTACCGCCATCACCAATTTTCGTGATAAGGGCACGTTGCCCACGGCCGTGGAAACTCCGGGCGGGACAAAGGCTGACAGTATCAGCGACATTCCCACCGGCGGCACCCAGGTGGCGGCGGAGTTTTATCGCGAGTTGCAGACGGTGAAGATAAATGAAGTCGCTAACTACGATGTTTTATCGCAATTGACCAGCTGCCCGGATGTCCCCGGAACCTATAATTGCCGGGCCAATGACGATCTGGTCACTGCTCTCAAGCGCGCCGACGCGGGAGAGCCGGTGACCATTGATCAGGCTTTGAAGCAGGGGTGGCTCCACGGCGCGTGGCCGCTTATTCCGCCGTCTTCGGCCAAGAATAACGACCGTGACTGCTACCAGAGCAACTATTGCTACAGCAATATCCAGGTGTTGCGCCAATTGCGCATTTTGCCGCTGGGTTTTGAAATTGCCGCCAAGAACAGCAACCCGGATCGCCCGTGGACTCTAGCGCAGGTGGAGGAGGGTTTTGATAATTGTACTTTCATTGATCCAAATGACCATAGCAAAGGCATTGTTGACGACCCGGTCGGTCATCCGTTTTGCCGTCTGATTGATCCTGATTGGGTGCTGAAGTCTCCGCTTACCAAATGCAAGATTAAGGCTCCCGGGCCGCTTTTGGCGAGCGCCGGCGTGCCCAATCGCTTGGAGGATTGTATGGATGTGCAGACGTGCGTCCATTATACGGCTGACGGCGTCTGTGACAATTACGGCTACTGCACGCGGGAAGCGGATAAGTGGAAGTTTAAGGCGGAAGAGTGCGCGCCCTACGCCGCCACTTGCCGCACGTTCACCAATGCCGTGAGCGGAGCGAGCGCGTCTTATTTGCAGCGCACTCTTGATACCGGGTTTTGCTCGGAGCAAAATATCGGCTGTACCGCCTACAGTTTGACTCAACAAAACGGCCGGTGGCAGGCCCCGAAGATCCAGGGCGCTGATCAGGGTTTTACCAACGCCGGTATCTATTTCAATAAAAATATTTCCAACAGCTGTTCGGCCAACTCGGAGGGCTGTTCGGCCTTTTTGGTGGGCGGGGGGAGGACAAACGATTTGCTCTATTTGAAGAAGGCGCCGGATTATTTGAAGTGTTACGATGCCAACCCGGCGACGGCGGCGGTGGAGTGGCCGCAGTCGGTGGCTGACCTGACCCGGATTAAACTCAATGCCGCTGCCGCCTGCGGCAATTATGCCGCGGCGTGCATTCCGGAGGAAGTTAGTTGCAACCTCTACACCCCGGGGGCCGGCGGGGAGGCGGTACCCGGGCGATATACGCCGCATGAAATTGCGGGCGGCCAGATAAAATGGAATGACGAGTGCGATCAAAGCTGCGTCGGCTATGCCGCTTACCGGGAAATGCCGGGCCGCTATTCTGTGGGCCAGCCCGTGGCCTATGTTATTCCGCGATCCGAGGCCGTTTGTTCGGCCGCCGCTGCCGGTTGCACCGGCTTTACCAATTTGCAGACTACCTCCGGCGGTTTGGAACAGGTGGAATACTTCTCGTATCTCCGGCCTTGCGCGAATCCGGAAAAAGAAAAAGGCAAATTATATATCACCTATGAGGGCTCGCAGGCGGGCGGTTTCCAGCTGAAGACGTATATTTTGGTGGAAAATAATGATACCGCCAACGGTCCGGTCGGCGCTCCGAAATATTTTTATAGAGATGACGCCGAGTTACAAAACAATTTGGCGGAATGTAATGAACAACGTTATAAAGAGGGGAAAGCAGCCGCCGATTGCCGGCAGTTTAATGATGAACAGGGACATATTTATTATCGTTTGCTCTCTTTCACTATTCCGGTCACAGCCGCCTGCACGCCATATCGCCTCAGCAACCCGGAGTTGGATTCCAATGGAAAATGTTTGCAGAACGGCGAATACCGCGATGGCAGTTGTTTTTACAGCGGCCTGCCCAGTGGCACGCAGAATACGGCGGGAGCGAGCCAAACTTGCTCGGCCGCCGTTGATACCTGCCGGGCCTACAAGGGCACGGAAGCCGGCAAAGCCGGGCAGGTTTTTTCCGATACCTTTGAATCTCCATCAACGACAGTGGCTCTCTCCGGCTGGAGCGGTAGCGTCAGCCTGTCCACCGAGTCTACGCGCGCAAAAGAGCACTCTCTCCAGATTATCGGTTCTGGAGCTAAAAAAGTGGATCTGGACGCGGCGGCCAGTTTTGACGCGATATTTTGGGCCAAGGGAAGCGGCGGGGGAACGCTCACGGTGCAGCTGAAACGCTCTGATGGAGCGGAGCAGGATTTTGGCACGGTCGGCATCGGGGACGCCTGGCAGCAGTATCACCTGGGGCCGATTGAGCTTGACGGCGCGTCCACCGTTGGCGGATCGTACATTTTCACGGTGGCGGGCGGCGGGCAGGTATGGGTGGACAATGTCACTCTCAATCATTCGGTGGACGTAAAATATTTGGTAAAAAAGAAACTCACTGTTCCCGCGGCGTGCGACAGCAACCCCAATGACAATTTGCCCGGGGAAGCGCTGGGTTGTACCGCGTACACCGCTGCCAACAACAATCCGGTCAATCTCGTTAACTTTAGCCAGCTGTGCCGCGCCGAAGCCATCGGCTGTACGGCCGCGCTCAATACGCAAAATACCGTGACGGCGGTGAATGGCCGGTACCAGAGCGGCGACGAGGGCGCGCGCGCTTACAACGTGTTCTTGACGGGGAAGGGTGGAGTGACCGCTAAAGCGGTCATCGGCGCCGATTCGTATTCCTGCGCGGTGCCGGTCGGAGCCGCCGGGTGCTATTTGGACAAGCCGATTTTGAATCATTCCGCCGCGGAAATACAAGCGGCCGCCGGCGTCAGTTTCGTGAAATCAACCGTCTTCATTCCCGGCGATACTCCGGCCGACAAGCCGATATATCTGGTGGCGAGCAAGCCGGCGACCTGCAGCCAGCTTGACCTCGGCTGTACATTAGCCGGTGTGGCTAAAGCCACCCCGACCGGCGTGACCTATGTGACGACGACCATCAAGAATGACCCCAATGATCCAGACGGTTACACCAAAACTTTGTGCCAGGCAGAAGCAGTCGGTTGCCAAAAGTATACCGACACGGCCAACAGTTCGTTCTATTTTAAAGATCCGGATATCGTTGGCCAGAAAATCTGCGCCTACAAGACCGATGTTTTGATCGGCGGCATCAAGAAAAACGGCTGGTTCTGGAAAGGAGTGGGGGTTTGTACCGCCGCCAATCAAACGAATAATGGCGTTATTTGCGGGGACAATTCCGACTGCGCCGGCGGCTATACCTGCCAGGGCAAGGACGTTCAGCCCTGCTATCCGGATTATATTCAAAATGGCAACAGCTATGGCCTGTGGTCGTATGGCAACGCGGACAAATATCAAAATTTTGTCGGCGCCTGTCAGAGCGGCCAGGACAAATGCACGGAATTTGTTGATCATGTTAAAACTGATCGCTCCAACCCCGCCAAGAGTATTGACAGGGCGTATTATTTGATTAATGACCCGTCCAAACTCAACCCGGGCGACTGCGCCGGCGGCGCCAGCCAAAAAGCCGGCTGCACCTTGCTTGACCAGACGGATAACCCCAATAAGTACTGGTCCAGAGATTTGAGCTACCAAGCGAGCGATGCCAAGGGCGGAGCGAAGGTGGCTCCGGTCAATTCCGCGGACCAGGCGCGTCCGAATGACACTAACGTCCTGTTCAAGGTAGTTCGCGACCGCGACTGCGGCGAATGGCTCGGCTGTTCTTACACCCGGACGGTGTTTGACAGCGCCATCGGCAATTTTAAAGATACCTGTGAAAATATCCAGCGGTGCGATAAGCCCGGCAGTTGCGGCGTTCTCAAGAGCGCCTATACCGGCAATATCCTCACCGAAGAGCGGTATCGCGCTCGCGCGGTCGGGTGGAACGGCGACCATTTTTCCGGCTACTCCATCTTGGGTCTTTTCCCGGTGGAAGAGTTGGAAGACGTTAATTTTGAGGAAACCGGCAAGGGCGCTCCCGATTTCCGTTTGGTCAAAAAAGTGGCCTGCGGCGCGGTGAACTGCGCCAGCGGCTCCACCTGTACTACCAACGACACCGCCTGCGGCAACGGCGGATGGTGCGTGAACCACACTTGCGTTCGTTCCATTGTCGGGGAAAGCGTGTCGTCAGCCAATCTGGATTTACAGCCGAAACAAGCCTGCCGGGGCTACCCGGAAAAAGATTCTCCGTTCCCATCGCTGGATTTTGGCCGGAACGCGCCCGACTACGCGCTGGCCAACACCTGCGCCGAGAAACGCGCCGCTGACGGCTCGGCTTATTTGTGCGACTGCGATTATACGAAAATCGGTTTTGGACAGGTGATGAAATACTGGAATTATACTAACCCGGGCGCGAATGGCATTGACCACGCCGCGGGCGGCACAGTGACCGAGGTGGCAAAAATCAACGGAGTGTGTATTGGCGGCCCCAACGGTTTGCGCGGAGAGGAAAAGGCCTGCGACAAAGACTCCGATTGCGGCAAAGGCATCTGTCAGCCCAAGGACAAAGAAAGCAGGGTGCTGGGCCTGAAGGGGTATTGTCTGGAATATGACACCACGCGCAATTTGTACGGCGACGCCAGCAAACACCCCTGCCTCACCTGGTACCCGGGCAAACTGAACGGCGTTCCCGATCTCTTCAATCAGTATGTTGACGCCGGGTTTAACATCAGCAGTTTTGGCTATG
>JACRFW010000032.1 GCA_016234265.1 Candidatus Magasanikiibacteriota bacterium | reverse complement strand
TCCGCCCAAGGCGGATCAGCCTTGGGCTGAAAAAGTTTGTAAAGTTATCAAGTTTGCAAAGTCGTGATGACGTAGAAACGCGATAAACTAATTGATATTGTAGCAGAAGTATGGGGTTTTGGCAAGAGTGGGGCGTAAAAGTTGATTTTTGTTTGGTAATTGAGTAGGATAAAGGCACCATAATGTTTTAGTTATATGTATAGAAGAGAAGGGCTGGGCGAGCTTGATGTCCAGGCAGGTGGGAAGGCCGCAGGGAAAAGTGGCGACAGAGAAGGAGAGCCGGGACAGAAGGAGTATGAGCAGGCGAAAAATGATTTGGCCGTTTTTTTGAATACCCCTTATTCTATGTTGGTCAAAGACACCCAGCCTGACCAAACTCAATCAAAAATCGGCAACGATGGCCTGGATGTTGAAGGGAAGAAAGTCTATGAATCGTTAGATCTAATCTCAAAAGAGCTGGAAGAAAAGTTGAAAAAATTTATATTGGCGGCTAAAAAAATTGGACAAGAAAAACCAGCGGCCGGCCACATCTTTGCACTACTCAAAAACGACAAAAGAGACGGTTCTAATATGCCGGCGGTTTACGGATACGGCCGTAATTCTGGCAAAGATGCAGTTAAGATATATGAAGATTTTGGTGAAGATGTCGTCACGCGTTCTTATCGCACCTTATTTTACACTTCTTTAATAGAGGTCGCCACTAATTTATCGGAGTCCAATCGCAATGGATTTCTGTTAAATTGTTTAGAATGGATTGATCAAGTTATTAAGCAGATGAATGATGCGGAGCAAGACAACCAATATGGTCAGTTTGGGCAAACACAAAAAACAGAAGATGGGTTTGGTGAAGATTGGCAATTTGTTCAAACGGTGAGTAAAGAAAACCCGAGCAGTATATCTGGCGACTATGATTATACCAGTTTTTATGATCCGGTAGGGTATGAGAATACGGAGTTTGGCCAGCCACAGCACAAAGCTTTAGAGATGCTGGCAAACGGACAAGAAGCGAACGAGAGAGCAATAAAATACGCGGTTGATTTTTTAGATTTCCCCATAGAAGCGGCAGATAATTTTTCTTCTATTTGTAAAATCTTGGGCAAAGACAGCGCCCGGTCGGCGAAGTTGTTGCTAGAAATTATCCAGAAAAGTGATCGGCCGAAGAAAGTGGCTTTGGCCACAAAAATATTATGATAAAATCAATTTAAAGTTAAGTACTTTGAAACTTATTTAGATGGGAAATTTTATCAAGAAACTGGCGTGGCTTTCAACAATTTAACTTTACGCGAACAGGGCTGGTTTTTGTGGTATGTCCAACAAGCTGCGACCGAGGGAAAAGAGCGGGCAAGGGCATTTATAGAAAGATATGGTGAAAATGGGTTTAAGACGTTTTTGTCCTTAGAGCATGACCGGGAGAGCGGCGGAAAAATTTTGGACATCGGCGAAAAATTGTCCCCGGTGCTGGCGGAAGAAATTTTTGAAAAATATGGAGAGCTGGTGGAAGCCGCGATGAACGCGGGTGAGTATTTATCTAAGAAATTTCCACGAGGGGACGGTGAAGATAGCCGAGCTTTGGAAACGAACGTGGCAGATCAACTTTTGCGCAGAGGCAAAGATTTGTTGGTTCAGATAGCCACGATGGCCGGAGAGGAAAAGAATGGGGAAGCGATAAAAAACAGGCTAAGCAGGATGAAGAAGGACGTGGTGTTATTCGCGAGCGCGTTTAAAATTTATGCCCAACCGGGCCGGGTGGATTTTGATAAAATCAGCGGGGTGGAAATTGCGACGGAACAGTCGGAAGACCTGGATGGTAATGAAATAGAAGAGATGAGAAGCATTTTTGCGGCGAATCGGAGCGGCGAAGATTTCACCCGGCAATTTTTGGCCGCTCAATTAAAAAAGTTTGACAAAATTGTGGAAAGCGCGGGCAGAAAATTTTATATGCTGAAAAATGACGGGCGGATTGTGTCGTTCGCGCGTTTTGACGAAAGGGATGACGGAAAATTGTATTTCGGGTTTTTTAACACCGAGTCGGAAGTGAGAGGCCACGGCATTGGCGGCGCTTTTATGCAAGCAATTTTGGAGCGTGAAGCCCGCGACAAGGACGTGGTGCTGGACGTGCGGGTGGACAATCCCGCGGCCAAAAGTTATGAACGAGATTTCGGATTCAAAATAGAAAAAACTTTTGTGGACGGAAAAAATGGCGCTACTTACTATCGGATGACGCGCCCCCCAGGTCGGCGAGCATCCGCTCTTGCAGCGTAGGCTCTTTTGCGGTCGGAACATTTTGAACTGGAGGCGGCTGAACAGTGGCTGCTGGTTTATCTGGTACCGCGGCGGCGCGGGATAAATTTTGAACAGAAGGCAAGGCCGGAAGCGTGCTCCAGACATATTCAAAGAGGGAGCGATGCATCTGGGTGATTTGTTCGTCTTCAATAATTACCCCGATCATTTTGGAATCGTTCAGGGTGGCAAAGGACACAGTGTTGTTATAAATTTGTACACTGGTTTGAAATGGTTTGAACCCCGCCGGCATCAGACGCACGTCCAACAGCGGCCGATAGTCTTTGTATCGTTCCCGGGTGGCGGGGGAGTCAACGGCAATTTGTCTTTTGGTGATACCGCGCTTCACGCGCTCTTTCACATAGGCGGCATTAATTTCAGTCGCGTATTTTTGGGTAGCGTCAACGTCCAAGAATGTCAGTATCTCTCCTTGCGCTTTGAGCGAGTCAAAGGTCACGGTTTTGAAACCATCTAGCCCTTCAAAAAAGCGTACACCGAGTTTTTGGTGGGCCAGGAGGTAGGTGGAGCGAAGATCGCCCAACACATCCCCGAGCATATCCTTTTGGCGCTTGAGCTCCTTTTCCCGGTCAACAAAGAACTCGGCCAGTTGTTCAGGCGGGGCGGCGTTATAGACGGTTTTCTTCCCCACCTCTGCTGTTTCCACCAAACCGTAGTCCCCCAGGCTTTTCAGCACATAATAGAGCATGGTCCGCGATAACGGGCTTTTTTGTTTGAGGGCGGGGATAGTGGCATTGGGCGTGGCCAACAGTATCTCGTAGAGTTTGGCCTCATTTTCCGCTAAACCCAGCTCAATTAGGGTATTCTGGATAGTGCTTGTTTGGGGTTCTTTTGACATATTTTTGGCTAATATAAGAGTAGTATAGCATACTTTGAAACATTTGTCAAGAGCAAATTGACAAAATAGCCCTTTATTTATCAATACTAAAATGGCTAAAGTAAGCCATTTATAGATTTTATTACCTAAAATTGACTATTAAGTCTTGACAAATCTGGCTAGGTATGATATACTAGTTTGTTGAGATTGAAACGGACGAGATTGACGAAAGGCAGCTTAAGTAGAGTAAGCAGGCGGAGTTCTTTACAACACAAGCGGTTTGGTGCGCAGGAGAGAGCGCCCTAAACAACATATATATAGATAGATAGTTTAACCCAACCTCTCTCCACCCGGATGAGAGTTTGTTTGTTTCTGCCGATGAGGCAGTAGCCAGTGGTCCATAAAAGTTATACATATGGGCAGTAACTGGCCACCTCATCGGTCGGAATAAATCCCGATCAGTTCTTTACAAACAGGCTCCTCTCCAAACTGCCTCACGGCGGAGCGGAGGTTGCCAAACCAGAATGAATCTTTTAACGAGTGAAAAAGGGGAGAGATTGATACTCGTTAGAAGAAAACATTCTTCTAGCAAATAATAG
>JACRFW010000005.1 GCA_016234265.1 Candidatus Magasanikiibacteriota bacterium | reverse complement strand
ATTATTTGACTGGCATATTTTATTATTTGACTGGCATATTTTACAGAAATTAGGTTAAATTTATGCGCGGAGAAATAGGGCCACAATTTACCAGGCGGATTGATGAAGCAGAAGAAAAACCTTTCGGGAAGGGCTCGGTTGAGAAACCGAAAAAAAACCGTGAAAAAAAGGAGTTCACTGACTATGAACGCCAGGCAGAGTCCATGCTTGACAGTCATAGTCGTTTTTTTACTACCTATGCCGGAGATGTTTCTCTTTCGTTTCGTCTGGGTACAAAATTTTTTATTGATTTAGAGCGCGGGGAAGTCAATGTGGACGCGCGCTGGTTTGAAAAACGCAGATATTCATTGGAACAAATCCGCTGGGCACTTCTGCACGAGCTTACTCATTTCTTGGATTTAGCAAACGACTCTGATGGCATGATGAAACATTTCGATTACATTTTTGAACAGGCCAAAAAAACAGGAGCGCACATGCTGGAAAAATGGGATACGGCTTGTGGAGCGAACGACGCGGCATTCCTTGCCGGTATTAAAAAGCAACAATCGACAAGCAAAAAACAACCACATAAAACTCTGAACGCTGTAGAGCGGGCCGCATATGACATACACCATAGGTTTTATAATATTTGTGACGATATTTGGGACAATAGCCGTGTGGCCCGCAAAGCGCCGGCGTATGAAGTTGGGGAGGCTGGTGGCCAAGAGGTTAACCGGCTTTATCGTGAAAAACTTTTTAAAAGTAGCGATTATCGTGGGCAGCCGCGCCATATGCAGTTTACAGACACACTCATCCGTGAAGAAATGGCCCCCGATGAAACAGTTTTGATAGATCAGGAAATTGTCGCGGCGTTGAAACGACCAATTATGTTTCAAGGAAAACAATATACCGCTCGGGAAATAATAAAGCGGTTTATTAAACCGCGTAGCGGCCGAGATACCAAAGCTAGTCAGCGTTATTTTGTTTTAAAAATGACGCTCGAACCAATCTTTGAAGAATTACTTGCTAAAGATTTGGCTGATTGGGAGCCAAAACCGCCGGAACAGCAAGAACAGGAACAACGAAGTAAGAACCCAGATCAAGGTGCCGAACAAGAAGGAGAACAAGGTGCCCAGAGCGATAAACCCGATGACGGTGAGGGAGGCAACCTCGCCAATCCGTTTGATCCACAATATCAGGAGTTTGCGAAAAATAACCCCGATCAATTTAGTGATGAGGATGTAAAAGATTGGTTAGATAAACATATAGATGATGAAAAGCAGGCCGCCGCCAAAAAAGAACAGGGAGGCAAAGACGAAAAAAAGACCCCAGCAGAAAAAGCGCGGGATACTCAAAAAGCTCTTGATACGGCTTGGTGTGAGCGACACGGTATTCCGTACCAAAAACTTGTAGAATATAGAAAAATTGAGGCAGAAATAGCGCCGTACTTAGAGGAGATGTCAGCATTGTGGCAACAAATTGTCTACGGCTCTGGTCGGCAATTAGAGAGAGATACAACCGGGTATCATAAAACCGGAAACGAGCTTGATGTCCCTCACCTTATTGATACTTACCCGGGTGTAGTTTCCGAGCATCCGCACATTGCCGCTCACACTGCTGAAGAAACGCGGGTTATGCTTCGTACCGATTTTAAAGAACGGCTCGTTGAAAAACCCGAATTGATTCGTGTTCGCCTCGTCGGTGATCGTTCAGGAAGTATGGACGCCCAAAAGACCCGTATTTTACAACAATGTTTTGTGCTCCTCTTGTCGTCGCTTCGTGAATTTAATACCTATTTGAATCTGACTCGCAGTCAAACTAAAAGCAAGCTCCGTGTCGAAACCGAGGGGTGGATTTTTGGTGACACGACGGAACGAATTAAACACTTGAATGGTGACGAACAAATGGAAGATGAGCAAGTTGAAATCATTAAACAATTTGCTCGGCTACAGGAAACACTCGGCTCTACCTACGATCATACGGCTCTGCAAGCCATTCGCGAGTCGTTTACTGATGACGATGTGGCACAGATGGGCAAAGGAAAAATTATGGACATAACAATCGAAGTAACCGATGGCGGATCCTCAAATCAGAGTGCCTCACGCCAAGCGGTTGATGTCCTAGACGCCCTAGGAGAGATTGTGCGGGCCTTTCAGATCGGAAAAACGAGTGAAGAGGAAAATAGTGCTTTTGAGACGGTTTGGAATAAAGATCGTTCCGAACCGTATGGTGCCCGTGTCGGCAAGGATATTGCCAATCTATTGCCAGCCGTCACAGCATTCCTCAAAAAGTATTTGGGTCGAGTGCAGTTGTAATTTTTAGCCAACTTTGCTAGTATATAAACATTATTTGAGAGTGGTGTATGCCAGAACGAATACCATCCCAAGTTTGGGAGCAGGTTGCGAAAAATGTAACCAAAGCCGAAAAAGCTAAACGAAAAGGCGCTCGCGCGTCTCATTTGTTGTACGAAAAAACCGGAGTTAGCAAAGAAGAACGCCGAAAAAAATCACAAGAACCATCAGTGGAAAAGAACCGAGTATTGACAACCGCCCAAGAACGCGAACAAACATTGGAGCAAGAAGCAGAACAGCTTTTGGGTAAAATCGGCTCGTTAGAGCGTACTTTAGTTACGTTGCAAAAAAGGGAGCTTATTAAAGCTTTACGCCAAGATCGCAATCTATCCAAACGCCGAGAAAAATTTGTCAAAGAAGAAACAACTATTCTTAAAGGTTTTGAAGCGACACCGGACGGAAGCGAGCTCGAAGCTCTTGAAAACATTCGGAAAGATATAAAAACAGTCGCTGATGATGAAGAGCAATTACTCCAAAGCTCTCCTGAGGCTTTTTACGGATTGCACCTTAAAGAAGTAAAAGGATATAAAAAAGAGTTGAAACGGGGCAGGATAGTAGAAACACCCTACGTGCAAAATCAGGCAGAGGATATTGTTGCTCACTTGCAAGCAAACAGGCCAGTTTTGATCTATGGTCATTTTGGAAGCGGTAAGACTGAATTAGCCATGCACGTAACGCGCAAATACTTGGGGAAAGAAGCATTGGTTATCTCGGGAGCCAAGCACATGTCACTTGCCGAGCTTTATGGTCATCAAGTATTATCACTTGATAAAATTGATACTGCCGAGCTGGATACATTTACTAAAGAAGTTGAAACTAGATACAATGCCTGGGCTGATGAACACAAAGACGCTGACGGAGACGAAAAAAACAGGGCGCATGACAGGATTCTACAAATATATCTTACGCAACTTAAAACTGGCACGGTTTCTAAATTTTTTCTTGGCCCTATATATCGCGCACTTAAGGAAAAGCGGCCTATTATTATTGACGAGGTGAACGCAATTCCGCACGAACTGTTAATTTCACTTAACTTTTTTCTCACCAGAAAACCGGGCGACAAGCTTACCGTCCAACAGGATTCCGGAGAAGTGGTGGAAGTGCCGGATGAAGGGATCAATGTAATGATGACCGGCAACCTTAACCAAGGGCAAGAACAGTATGTTGATCGCCAAGATATGGATCCCGCCTTTTTATCCCGCCTCTATAAATTAGAACATGACTATCTGCCGCAGAAAACAGAAGGCAGCCTGGAAGATGAAGCGGGAGTAAAAAACGAACTTTTTCACTTACTCCTTGCACGGATAATGGATCAAAATGGCAACGCCGAACTTCCGGAAGACGGCATTAAGAAGCTTTGGAATCTTGCTAAAGCAGCCCGCGTTACCCAGGATGTGTTTGCCGGACGAGAAATTAACAATGCCTTTTATTTCAAAGAGGCGGGCGGGAGAAATACTAAGTATATATTAAAAGAGGCTGTACTAACCATGCGAGCATTGGAAGCTGTTGTCGAGCAGTGGCAAAAGGAAGGGTATAAAAATGAACTGGATTATTATTTATACAAAGAGTTTGTTTCGCAAAGCACTCAGGCCAGCGACCGGGCCTATCTCTATCAGTTATTGAAAGATCAGTTTGGTTTTTTCAAAAATACCGGGTGGGAACAAAATCCTCAATATGGCAGCGGCGGAATTGTCCGCTCGTTTTCAGTTCAGCCTCCGGCTAATCCCTCTAAACCGCGCGTATTCCACGGCCCAAAAGAAATAGTTGAGTTCGCTTTTGGCGAAGCGCCGGAAAGGACAATTTGGCCGAAAGTAGAGACTGTTGCCGGAGGAAACCTGGGGGAAGACGCCGAGGATGATGAAAAGACAGAAAAATTAAGAATTTTAGAAGATTTTAAAAAAGCGGCCGAAGCAGAGTTGATCTCTCTCGCCCGCCAAGTCGCTGAATTTGAATCTGCCACGACCACCCCGCCCGTGCTACCTCCCGAACCAATCGTCCTCCAAAGAAAAGGCCTGGATTATTTGATCGTTTCAAAAAGAAAAAATAAAAGTTAAAAAAATTTAAACTTCAAACTCTCCTTACACCCCCACCGCGGAACGCGCCCCACAGACGCCAACGCGACCGCCAGGATCGAACCAGCTCAAGCTAGCCCGGCGATCGTCGCGACCCCAGTAGGCGAACGGGACGTCCTCGGAAGAGGGAAAATATGCCCCCAGCTGGTAAGAAATACTGCCCTTACCATGATAGTCATCAATTACTTGGTTTGTTTCTTCTAAATGGGTCAGTGCGTACATTATTTGTTCTTCAGGGGTCATGCCTTGCTCATGCTGATATTGCTTTTCAGTCTGTAAGGCTTTGAGATATTCGTGCGGATTCGGAATTGTCTGCCCTTGCTCAATATATCCTTTAATGCTTGTGCCGGCAGTATCCAGTTGCGCCCGTTCGTGCCCGCTACTTCCCACGGTCTTGCCTTGGCCTTGGCGCGGGATATTGGGCATATCTTCAAGCAAACGAGTGGTAAAACCCGGTTGTCCACCAGCTAACAGTTCCGTCTTGGTTTTTGCTCCGTGATTAGTCGCCGAAAATTTTTGAGGGTAGTATACCAGCGAACCGTCCGCATCCGCTCCGTTATATTTATTCCATACCCACAGTGGGCCTTCGGTATTAAGCTCGGTAATAGGCTCGAGCGGCTCCTCTGCGTTATAAGGGTCTTTTTTGGTATAAAATAGTTTGCTTTCGTCAAAGTGTTTTTGCAGAGCCGCCCTATATATGGTAACGAGCTTATCCAAAGGCATACCAAACGGCACCAACAGTAATTTTACAAAACCCTGGTCAACCTTTGTTCCTAAAACCTCTTTTTTTTCTACCATGCGTCTACTTACTTCTTGGTACGAGGGCAAGGGGAACTCTGCGCCGTCAATCCCTTTAATGCCGAGCCTGCCGTCTGCCAGCGGTTCCAGAATTTTCAAACGAGCCATAATAGTCTTTTGGCTTTCATACTGTTCGCGTACTCTTAAACGAACCTCAAAGGGGTAGAGTTTTTCTTTGAGGGCGTTCATCTTGTCGGTTAGCTCTTGTTTCAGCCGTTCGGCTTGGGTGGTATCGCCGGAAGTAACCGCTGCTTGATAGGCGGCGTCAAAACGTTCTTTTACCGCCGTTACGGCGTGAAGCTCGGTTTGGAGGGGCGAAGATTCGCGAGAGGGCATACGTATATACAAATACTACTTGTATTTTAGCAAAAAGAGTGGGGCTGGGCAAGGGGAATGAAGTTACATAGATTTTGTCTGAATTTTGTATTTCTTATCTTCCCTGACTAGTCGCAGGGT
>JACRFW010000031.1 GCA_016234265.1 Candidatus Magasanikiibacteriota bacterium | reverse complement strand
TGGTATCGGCAACGATAGTGACAACGGCAGACTTGCCTGCTCCAATGATGAAGCTGTTACCGAACGTTCCCCAGCCGTTGTTGCTGGCGCCGTTGGCGGTAAGGGTGGCAATGGTGCTACCGACTTGTGAGCCGTTTACCAAGAGACGAACATTGGATAAGGAGTTTCCGGATGCCGACGTTGAAGAAACGTTCAAACTGGAAACCTTAATGTCTTCACCGTTCGCTTTCCAGAGGAACTTGGCCAAGGTAACGTTGGTCGCGCCTTTGGCAATGTTGCCGGTTGGCGAGTCAGCGGCCAAAGTCTGGGTTAAGCTACCGGTGTTGATGGTGTAACTAACTGCGGTAGTTCCGGATACTGGTGAAAGAATCGTGAAGGTGTCAGTACCGTTGGTCTTGACAAACACTCCATAGTTCTTATCGAATGATACGATATCGCCAGAATTCTGGAACGAAGCGTAGAAAGTGCGGTTGGTGCCGGCCACGATGTCAGCTTTCAGACTCAAAGTCTTGGTCTGACCCTTGCTGACTAAATACGGAGCCGCGCTCAGGTCCAGCGTCACGGTCTTATCGGAAGCCATCGCGGCTGCCGTGGAACCGATCTGCGTGGCGCCATCCCAGAGACTGAAATTCTGAAGGTCGCCCGGGTTGATTGAACCAACCATAGTGAAGACCATCTTGCGTACCTGCATGTCCTGGTTGGTGCTGGCTGCCGTGAATCTCCAGATCTCAAAACCAGCGGTGCCCGGGTCTACTGTGCCGGCTGCTGTCGGGCTGACATTGGTGAACGTGAGTTTACCAAGATCAGAAACTGCGGCGGAAGTAAAGATGTTGCTTGATACCGGGAAACTTCCACCGGTCGTTCCACCACCGGACAATGTGACGTCCGTTCCGGCGTTTAACGAGAAGACATATGTCTTACCGGATGTTACGGCGTTCTTCAAATCCAATTTAACCAAGAGGGTCTTGCTGGATCCGGAAGGCACCGTCACGATACCGCTGCTGACGTTAAACGTGACGCCGTTGTTGGAGACGCTCGGGTTGCTGGCCACCTTCGTGTCACCGTCGTAGAGGTACATGTTGCTGATATCAGTATCAGCGGAAATACCGGAACGAGTGAGCTTGAGGCTGGTAATCTTGGCATCCCCGCTGCCGGCCGTGAGGTTCAATTTGAGAACCGGAATCATGGCTTGAGCGCCATTCGTGCCAGAATCAGAAACGATGGTAGCCGCGAATGGGTTGTCTGAAGCGAGAGACACGGTCAAATTGCCGCCAGTCACGGTCGTGCCTGGAACAGTAGCTGATCCGCCGCCAGTCTGGGAGCGATCGGAGAGCGACGCCACGAGAGCGTCAATCTTGTCTCCAAAGCTCAAACCGGCAATCATGGCATCGGTCGCCACATGCACAAACGCCGTTTTAAAGCGGTTGGCAGTGAGACCGGTGTCAGACACTTCCTGCAATTTGCTGTCGGCATTCACATACCAAGTCTTGCCGCCATTCTTGACGAGCATGCCTGGGTGAGCCTTGGCTTCAGTTACATCAGCGCCGCGGGTGTTGCCGTAGTTTGGCCAAAACACGTCGGCGATGGTGAATGTCTTATGACCTGTGCCATAGAGAGCGTTGGCCGCTTCTGGCGTAATTTTTGCCAGCTTGTTGCCCGGCTCTGAAACATATAATTGATCGGACGAAGCGCGTTTGACGACATAAGAACCCGGTCGGAAACCGACTCCGTATGGAGCGTTGCTCGGGATTGGCAGGGCGTCAAAGCACTGTTGTGAAATTGTGGTGTAGCCACTATATTTTTCATCTTTATTCCAACTCTTGAACTCATCGCCACTGGGGAAATAAAGCAGCTTGCCGTTGCTGTCTACGGAGTAAATGGCTGGTTTCCCAGTCACTTTCACCATATCACCAGAGCCGAAAGACGGGCAGCTTGCCGCCTGGGCCACTGCTGGCACCAAACTGGCTACGCCCACCGACCACAGCATGGTGGTAAAGACAGTACTAACGGTCAGGACTTTCTTTCCTAACTTTAATACATTTGACATAAATAAATTAACAATTATCACTCCGGACTATTGCGTCCCGACTTCCGTCAGAATCAACAGCTCCGAAGCTTATAGCTCCAATCTAATTGGGGCTACTACAGTAAGGCAGGCAAGCTGACAATTCAGCTTTCGACTTTTAAGCGCTGACCTTGTGATTAACAACTTTCTCTCTCTCAGTCTGGCGTGGAACCTAGCCCTGACACCAAGCTGGGAAAGAGAAATGAATAAATAGGTATTTTTAATTCGCGCTGTTTCGTTCCGTTGACGAAACAATATTTTTCAATATAACCGGGATGACTGCTGGAGTTGAACTCATCGTGGCCGTCGGCGTAGTGGTAACGATGAGCAACGGCAACGTGGTGCCGGCCGCTGTCGTGGTGGCCGCCGCGGCCGTGTCCTTCATCACCTGCACAATCGGCAAAATCGTTTGCGTCTTTTCAATCGCCTTATCAGAAATTTTTTCCACGTCTTTGGACGCTTGGTTGGCTTCCTTCATCTTGCCCACGGCCTGCGCCAAATCATCTTTATTCAAAAACTCATGGGCTTCGCTGACCTTCTTGTCCAGTTCCGCCGATGCCGCTTCGGTTTTTAAAACTGCGGCCACCGTTTGATTGGTCGCGGTGGAAACCTTGTCAGAAAATGCTTTGGTGCTTGACACTAAATCAGAATTATTTTGTTTTTGCGCTTCACTTTTCAAATCCGCGACCGCGCCTTTGACGCTCTCCAAAATCACTTTCGCGCCGTCAACATTCTGCTTGGATACTCCAACTTCATTCACCGATGTTTGCAAAGCATTATTAATTTCCTGTTTCACTTCTTCCTTAGAAACGCTGGTGTCCCCCTCCAAATGTTTCGCGACCAATACCTCAACTGCTTTCACCGAAACATCTTTCACCAAATCCTTGGTTTCACTAATCTCCCGGGAGAGGGCTTTGTTCTCTACGTTCGGAGACAGCGCTAAATTATCCTTGGCATCCTGTAAAACATTTTTAATCTGCTCGCTGTTTTGTTTAATATCTTTTGCCACCGTCGCCTGCAATGTGCCGTTGGCGCTTTTTGTTTCTTCTAATTTAGAATTGATAGAATTCATTTCACTCTGCAAATCACCGACAGTTACTGCCATCTTGGCCACCTTTTCCGGGTCACTGCTACCGCTAATTTGTTTGGTTTCCGCGGCCCGCCGTTTGGCAAACTCCACATGCAGTTTTGTCTGCGCAGTGGCATCCCCGATAACAGAAAGCACGGCTGCTTGAGTCTTCTCCACGCCTCGTTTCGCCGGATAAAGCCAATCGCCCGGCAAGGTTTCATACGAAGCTTTCACAGTGCCAGAGTAAGCGGTCGTAGCCACCAGCGCCACGATAAGCAAAACAGCCACCGGCCGCACCACATTATAAACCAAAGGCTTCGGGAAAAAAATTGATAAGCCAGCCCACATTTTTTCTGTCGTCTTCACCGCCGGGCGCTCGGGGATGGTGTTCTTTATCTGGGACAAAAGCAGAGCGCGGTTCCGCGCCACCCAATCGGTTTGGGGGTTTATGGTTCCGTATTTTAACTGTTTCAATTGTTCAACAATGCGCTCCGACATATCCTTTTATTTTCCTTATTTATTTTTCCGCCATGAGTTCGCGTAGTTTTTTCACCGCGCGATGGAGAGTGACGCGCACGGCCATCGTGCTCCGATCAACTATTTCCGCAATTTCATTTATTTCCAACTCATCTATGTAACGCAAGGTAATTACTTCCCGGTACTCTTGTTTCAATTTTCTTAAAACTTCAATAATTTTCTGCGTTTCCATTTTCCCGCTTATATCGGCGTACCACCCCCCTCCATCTCCTATTTCTGGAACCTTTTCAGAAAAATCCGTTACTACTGTTTCTGGTTTTGCCGCCTTGCTCCGGTACAGATCAATGATGCAGTTTCGCGCCACCCGGTAGAGCAACCCGGAAAAACTTTTCACTTCTTTTTTCTCCTGTAAATAATGCCAAGCCTTAAGGAATACTTCAGAAGTTATGTCCTCCGCCTCTTCATGAGACGAAACTTTAAAATAAACAAACCGGTAGATTCGTTTTACGTATAAGTCATAGAGGGCGGCGAAAGCTTCAGGATCTTGTTCTACTTGCAGTTTAAACAGTAGAATTTTCTCTTGCAAAGTACCGGACATTATAGTAGACGTAAAAAAAATAAAAGTATTACACCTGTCGTTTGTCGTTTTCGTAAGCTTACATCTTAACAACATTAACCAAAAAATGCTTACCGAAAAGAAGCAAACTACCATTATATATTAACAAAAATTACGAGGTGGGTCAAATAACACACCCCTCTAAAGGTGTCATTCCCGCCCGCTTCGCCGAAACTCCAGCCCGCTACGCTGGAGCGTAAGCGAGGCGAGCGAAAGCGGGAATGACAGTTGCGCAGAATAACCGGATAATAATTTTCGTAAGTTTGTATACACTATTGTATACAAATTAGATACACAAAAAAGTACAGGTTTTAAGGTAAAAATATACAATTTTGTATACACTACTCTATACAAAATTACATAAATAATAAAGTAAAAAAATTGAACGCTATTGACAAAATAAACGAATTATGGTCTAATTGTATAGACTAATCTATACAAACAAATATGGACGATACCAAAACTAGCAATTCCAAAGAAATGGTGCGAGTTTCAATTTCCGAAGCCGCCCGCCTATTTGGAGTGAATACCCAAACCGTCCGCCGCGCTATCAGGTCGCAGGAAGTAACCTATGTGATAGTAGGCGGTCGCTATAAGATTAACTTTGAAAGTCTGGTCAAGTGGTCACAACGCCACACCACCGTCCGCAATAAACTGGCCAAAAAAGGTATCGGACAATTTGTGAATAAATGGAAAATTAAAAACCCGCTCTTCTCCCCTAACCCGAAGTCTCTGCCCAAACCAACGCCCCCTCCAGATCACACCACTGCAACTTCCACTAAACCCTCAGCCTGAACGCTGGGGGTTTTTATTCATTGACTTTGATGTTGTCTAGCCATATAATGGCAACATATGCTCAAAAAAATTACTTCCTTCTTTCATCATCACTACCATACCCGCTACCATGGCATCTACCGGCATGCCAAACAATTGTTTATTTTTGACATTGTTCTCTTGCTCTTGGCGCTGCTCATGCTTGGCACCAGCCTGTGGTTATTTTTCTGGAAACCGGGAATTGCCGATCTTATTGAACTATCCGTTTCCCTGGGAGGAGACAGAATTAAAAGCGGTGAAGAAGTGCGCCTCACCATTGACTACACCAACCACAGCAAGCAACTGCTCACTGACGTGGCTCTGGCCCTGCGTCTGCCCGCGGGCTTTGTGATAAACCGAGAAACCACTCCGGAATCTATGTTTTCAAATAATTCGACTTTCGCCATTCCACCAGTGCCCCCGGGCGGCCGTGGGCAAGTGATGGTGGTCGGACGTCTCTGGGCTACCCCGCAACAAGAGGAAAATATTATTGGCACGTTCTCGTATAAACAGGAAAATCATACTGAACGCGAACAGGCGCTCACCAGTTTTCTTTTGTCCCTTCCAGAGAGCATCCTTTTGCCGCACCTCGCCAACGCCTCTTCCGCGTTTCCCAATTCTGCCCTGCCCTTTACCTATACCATACAAAACACGGATGGAAACGCCGTTGAAAAAATCCAGCTGAACACCGGCGGTGGAACTATAACTTTTGATCAACCGGGCGCACAAACAGTGTCGCTTGCTCCAAAGGAAACAAAAACCATTACCGGCCGCTTAACAGTCCCAGGAAAAACAGCCGCTGCTACTTTGAGTATTACTCCGATGGTCCTGGCCAATAACCACCCTATCGCTCAAACATCCGTTCAAAACGCTATTACCATTGTTACTCCAAACATTATGTCTCGCGTTCAGCTCGCTGAACCAGTCGCGTATGTTGAGCCAAAACAAAAAATATCAGTTACGGTAAAATGGAATAACAATAGCCCCTATTCCTTAAAACAACAGCGTCTGCGCCTGGCCCCCACTCCGGGCACGGTTGACCTCAAGACTACGGCCCGGGAAAATAACCTGAAAATTGAAAATGGCGCCCTGGTCGCTGACAGCTCCAATCGCACCGCTCTGGCCGAAAGCGGCCAAGGCTCCGGCGACACCTTCACAGTTACATTGACGCTCCTGCCGATGTTCGCGACCCCGGACGATACCAGCTCTTTCGCTCTTACACCGACGTTTGTTGGCGAAGCTGCCGAAGTACCCGGGCAGCTCTTTACCGAGGCTGGGGAAGCCGTACGCATTCCACTGGCGACTGAAGTAAATCTAAAAAGCGAAGTGCGCTACTACACCGACGACGGCGATCAGCTCGGCCGCGGCCCCTTGCCTCCGACAGCCGGCGGAACCACCAAATATTGGATACTCATCCAGTTTACCAATGCCGCTAACCCGCTGCGGGACGCCGCCCTCTCAATCGTTCTTCCCGCCGGCGTTGAATTCACCGGCAAACAAAGCGTTACTATCGGCCCTGAACTCGCCTACAACGCAACCAGTAAAATCGTTTCCTGGCGCTACCGGCTTATCCCGGCTCGGAGCCAAACCGGACTCTACTTTGAAGTAGCCGCCCGCCCAACCCCAGATCAAATTGGAAAAAATCTGATACTTGCTAAAGATATAATACTCAACGCTACTGATGATGTAGTTGGCAAAAATTTCAAACTAACTCAACCGCCGCTCACCAATGTTCTCGGCCCGACCGACCGCGGCTCTTCGTCTGGAGCAACCGTCGTTGCTCAATAGCTACAATTAAAAAATCCCGAGTATTCGGGATTTTTTAATTGATCAAACTCTAAACAGCCACTTGCTTCAACGCTTCAACCTTATCAACCTTTTCCCAAGGAAATTCCGCCCGCCCAAAGTGGCCGTAAGCAGCCGTAGAACGATAAATCGGCCGCAGAAGTTCAAGATGCTGAATGATTTTGCCCGGTCGGAAGTCAAAAACTTTTTTAATAGCGTCAATTAATTTTTCATCACTGACTTTTCCGGTACCAAAAGAATTAACATTGATACTTGTCGGCTCCGCTTTGCCAATTACATAGGCCACCTGCAGTTCACAACGCTCGGCCAAGCCAGCGGCCACCACATTTTTTGCCACATACCGCGCCATGTAGGCCCCGGAACGATCTACTTTGGACGGGTCTTTGCCGGAAAAACAACCGCCGCCGTGCCGCCCCATGCCCCCATAAGTATCCACGATAATCTTCCGGCCAGTGAGACCGGTGTCACCCTGCGGGCCGCCAATGACAAACCGCCCGGTCATGTTGATGAAAAATTGCGTCTGGTCATTCAGATAACCAGCGCAGACCGGTTTAATGACCTTCTCCGCGATATCACGGCGTAAATCTTCCAGCTCCACCGTGTCATTATGCTGGGCCGAGATAACCACATTTTCTACGCCGACCGGCTTGCCATTTTCATAGGCTACCGCCACCTGCGATTTGCCATCCGGCCGGAGATAGGGAATAGTGCCGTCTTTACGCACCACCGCCAGGCGTTCGGCCAGCCGGTGCGCGAGCAAAATCGGGAGTGGCATATATTCTGGAGTTTCATTCGTCGCGTAGCCAAACATCAACCCTTGGTCGCCCGCACCCTGCTCTTCGGCAGTCGGTTTGGTCACGCCTTGGGCGATATCTGGAGATTGTTCGTGGATACTCACCAGCACGCCCGCATGTTCGCCGTCAATGCCATACGCCGGGTCGGTATAACCAATATCCTGTAATACGCTGCGGGTAATTTTCTGCACATCCACATAACCTTTGGTAGTTACCTCGCCACCGACAATAACGAGGCCGGTGGTAGTAAAGCACTCTACCGCCACGCGCGATGCCGGGTCTTGCTCCAAAAGACTATCCAGTACGGCATCGGAAATCTGATCGCAAATTTTGTCCGGGTGCCCCTCGGTCACCGATTCTGAAGTAAAGAGATATTTCTCTGACATATGAAAAAATAACTTAATAATAAGCTGTTCCAAAAAGATAGAAGAAAGTTGTTGAACAGTAATCGCCCGTATCGACCCCGAACGATGGGACCGGCCAACAACCAACACCATTTTTTTAAAACCGCTACTTCATCAGCGCTCCGTAGAGGCTGAATACAGCCAGTATACTAAAGAACAGTAATAATGGCAAGATCAGGAGCCAGTTGCTTCGCCTACCCCACCCTACCGCCCCAGCTTCGGTGTTTATAGCCTTTTGATAGGTCAAAATCATAATAATAGCCTCAACAGCGATAAAAAGCCCGCCGACAATATTCAAGATATTCACAAAATGGCGGGAACCAAGCAAAAAAAGAGCGAGCGGGACGCTGATAACCAAAAACTGCGCCGCACCGGCCGGTACTTTATAGTCCCACATGAAAGTTTCTTTGAGAGCAGTGCCCAGACCCATAAAACCAGTACACATGGCAAGCACAGCAAAAACATTCGCCAAAATAAGTATGACAGAACCAAATTGACTGCCGATGCCGACAGTCGCGACTGCCGTGGGCGCGACACCCAAACCAACCACAGCTATCACAAATAAAATATAAATGATAACCGGCACCAGAGTGCCAATGAAGAGAGCGCGACGAAAATCTTTGATTCTGCCGGGCAAGAGTGCCCGGGCTTCAGCGATCGCTGGCGTCGCGCTCAAGGCAAACAAAATAACGCCAACCGGCATAAAGACGGCTGGCCAATGAACGACCGTGAGCGTAGCGAGGTGAAAATCCTGTAACAAACCAAGTGCCAAACCCAGAATAATTCCCATCACAGCCAAACTGAATATTTTTTCTAAATGCCGGATCCGCTGCAGGCCAAGCCAGATCAAAAAACTGCCCACTGACCAAAAAATTACGCTCCAGCCGATGGGACTGCCACCGAACAGCGCGCTCAAAGAAACTCCTTCACCAACCACATAGGCCAGCAAAACTCCATATGAACTTAAAATAACCGCGATAGAAAGCGCCGCTTTAGCACGTCCGCCTAAATATTTGCCAGCCAGGCCCGGCAGCTGCAAATTGCCCCCCGCCGCGACCGCCACCCGGCCAATCATGAGGTTGAGAGATAACATGATGAGCCCGAGAAAGATAATCAAAAACACTCCGGGGAGAAGCCCGACTTGAGAAACGGCATAGGGCAAACCTAAAATACCGGCGCCGATGGTCATGCCGGTAATCATAAACACCGCCTCCCCTATCGTGGCGGTTTTTTTATATGTTCCTTGGTGCAAAACAACCGGGCGTTCGTCGCTGATCATATTCTGGTGCATTTGTTTGACGAAATCCGAACCTATTTTGAACGGAATTAACCGCCTCCGCTTCGCTTCGGCGGGACGCTCGGGCGCGGCGGAATTCCCCCCTTGAACCCTTCCTTCCGCCGCGCCCTCGCGAGAAGACAAAATTTTTTCGCCGTCAATCACTGTGAAAGAATTGCTTCTAAAATAACTGGCAATTCTTTCACTCCACCACTTCCGCTAAAGTGTCCTTTGGCATGTTCTGTAACTGTTTTTGCGCCAAGCCGTTCCTCAAAAAGTTTTTTGTTTTCCTGCGGTACAACATCGTCATTGTCGGAGAAAACCGCAAAAAACTTTTTGGTATGTTGCCTCACTTTAGCAAAATCAATCGGCGTTTCCAACCACGGCTTGGCGATTTCTTTTTCTTCGTCGGTTTTCAAGTTCATTAAAGTGAACCAACCAGCGACAAAAGCCGCGCCTCCTACTTTTTTGTCGGCGGGCAAACTTTCCAAATAACGGAGAATTGTTTGGCAACCAATACTGTGTCCGACAAAATAAGTATTTTCATCAACATCGCCGACAGTTTTAGAAAGGTGCGAAACCCATGCTTCAATTTTCGGCTCCGCCGATTCCGGCATAGCCGGAATATGAACTTGGAAACCGTTTTTCTCTAGCTCTGTTTTGAGCCACGGGAACCAACCCTCATCAGGGTAACCGTCCCAGCCGTGAATTATGAAAGCCCGTTTAATCATAAAAGGTAATTATGGTTCATCCACATATTCGAGAAAAAGTTTTTTCTCGAAGCCACCTCGTTCTATCTTCTTTTTCTCTTTTTGTTTTCCAACCTCAACAATCGTCGTGTTGTTGTTTAGTGCGATTGACTCCAACAACTGAAGAACATCTGATAACTCATTCAAAATTTCCTCGTCAGTTTTTGCCTCCAGCAGTTCTTTTGCTTCCTCAACCAGCTTTTCTTTTAAGGCAATTTTGAATTGATCGTCAGTCAATTCTGAAGTTTTTGGGACAGCATTATTCTTTTTGATAATCTCTGGAATCCTATCCCTTATTAGTTTGTTATAAATTTTGCGGTTCATGTTATTTCAAAACTTCATAATGAAGTTGAATTTCGTTATCAGTTATTTTCTTTTGACCCAAAAGTTTCAAATTTTTAGCAAAATCTTTGTCCCTGAAAAGCGGAATGCCTTTGCCTAACACTATCGGTTCAACATCAATAAAAATCTCATCAACTAAATTTTCTTCGACAAAAGAGGCATTGAGTGCGCCGCCACCCGCGACAACTACCTGCTCAAAATTACCCAAAAGCTTCAACGCTTCTTTTGGTGAATGAGCGACTAAATGATTCTGCGCCAAAGTTTGAAAATCCTCTTGAGCGACGACGACAAGTTTTAAATCTTTGAATTCGGAAAATTCTGGCTGTTTTGTAAGTATGCCGTATGTGCGATGACCCACAATAAGGTTTCCGGCAGTTCGCACGGCCAAACTGTAGCTGTCCCATTCCTCTTTTGAAATCCAGCTTGTGTCGTCGTCGCTCTTGGCAATCATGCCATTCAAACTTATTGCCATATATAAAATTACTTTCATAGATTTATTTTATCAACTCATCAGCAGACACGCCAAGCGCGTCAGCCAATCTTTGAATTGTCGCAAGGGTAGGGTTCTTATTACCGCTCTCAATGTTGCTGATATAGCCTTTGTCAATCTCTAAAAGTCGCGCTAAAGCTCCTTGCGACAATTTTTTCTTGGCGCGAACCTTTTTCAGATTATCACCTAATTTTTTGGATATTTCCTGCATAATCCTTTATTCACAGTTTATCACTTGTTGTTTTGTTGGACAACGGTTATACTAAAGTATAACTATGCTAAATCATTTTCTAATTGGATTGACGGCGAAAAAATTTTGTCTTCTCGCGAGGGCGCGGCGGAAGGAAGGGTTCAAGGGGGGAATTCCGCCGCGCCCGAGCGTCCCGCCGAAGCGAAGCGGAGGCGGTTAATTCCGTTCAAAATAGGTTCGGATTTGGTAGAATAAACGCACCAGAATTTGACTTTCGGGAATTTGCCCGACGAGATTGGCCGCGCTTCGCGCGGCAAAATCCGTTGGCAAAATTCCTGAAAGTTTAATTCTGGTGGACAGTACAGGG
>JACRFW010000030.1 GCA_016234265.1 Candidatus Magasanikiibacteriota bacterium | reverse complement strand
TATGCAAATTTGTTGTAGCACATTTCTCCAGTGGGACATCTGGCTTTTAGAGCAAAGGGGTGTTTCTTTCGCGCAATCAATGATGTGGGGGCGACTGCTGGCAGAAGAAGACAAGGAGGTGGAACTGCTCCAGGCAGTAGAGGGTAACACAATTTATGCTCAAGCGCTGGTGGTGACGGTCCGGTTGCCGCTTGGTTTTACGTATTTATTCTCTCCGAAAGGCCCGGTGGTGGCCAGTCGCGGAGAGGATGTTTATAGAGTTTTTTTTGATTATTTTAAGGAGCGTCACGCCTTATTTTGGCGAGTGGAGCCGGTGGAGACGGCGTTCGGCGGCTGGCGTTTCAGACAGACTAAAGAGGTGAACCCGCGCGCTACGACTCTGCTCGCTATCGCTAAGACACCGGACGAGCTCTTGGCCGGGATGCACCAGAAAACGCGTTATAATATTCATTTGGCGGAGAAGAAAGGTGTGGTGGTACGCGAGGAGAAAAATTGGGATATTTTTTGGCGCCTCATGCAGATTACCAAAGAGCGCGACGGTTTCCGCTTGCATGGTGAAAAGCATTACGAACATATTTGGGGGTCGTCGTTCAGCCGCCAGCTCACGGCATATGTTGCAGGCAAGCCGGTTGCGACGGCGTTGTTTGCCGGGTTCGGCGATACGTTTACCTATCTCTATGGCGCATCCGATTATAGCTATCGCCAGTTTATGGCGCCCTACTTGGCGCAGTGGGAAGGCATACAGTTGGGAAAGCGCCTCAGGTACACACAGTATGATACTTTTGGGATCGCGCCACGTGATGGCGCTGGGCGCGATAGTTGTCATCCTGAGGCAAAGCCGAAGGATCCCTTAAACCCAGCTCAAGGGATTCTTTGCGGAGTTTACACTGAGCGAAGCGAATGTGTTCAGAATGACAAAGACGAATACATTTATGACCCAAAGCATCAGTATGCGGGTGTAACACGTTTTAAGCTTGGATTTGGTGGCACGCCGGTTGTGGCGCCGGGCACTTACGACTTAATTATTTCTCCATGGCGATATAAGCTGTATCAGGTTTTGAGGAGAGTACGACGATTGTTTTAGTCCCCGTAGTTTAACGGATAGAACACAAGCCTCCGAAGCCTGTGATAGAGGTTCAATTCCTCTCGGGGACACGAACGAACTCATTATGGAATTCTCTCATCTGATGCGCATTGAGCCGTCCGCGACGATTGCAATTAACAGCGTAGCTCTACAGAAAAAGGCGGCGGGGGAGCGGGTATATAATCTGTCTGTGGGCGAGCCGATTTTGTCTACGCCAGACGTTGTTATTGAGGCGGCGCTCTCGGCGATACAAAATGCCGACACGCTTATCTCCAATGTGAGAGACACGATGCAGAATCGGCGTGATGCCCCGGTCAAAGCTCTCTCGGAGGCGTTTCAGACTGTCCGTAGCCCTTTGGCCGGTTTATACCTTTTTGTGTCACTGTCGGTTTTGGGAGTGCCGGAAAAAGATTCAGTGGCTTTTTGTGAGCATTTGCTCCGCGAGGCCAATGTCGCCTTGGTGCCCGGGGCGGCATTTGGACAAGATGGGTATGTTCGTTTTTCTTTTGGTGATACAATAGAGAATCTGGTGGCCGGGGTGCGGGCGCTTCACGCTTTTTTGAAAAAATGAATAACGGTATGCACGTTACTCCAAAAAAATTAAAACAACTCGCCAAACTTGTCCGTTATTGGATCATTCGTTCCACCACGGAGGCGGGAAGCGGGCACCCCTCATCGTCGCTGTCGGCGGTGGATTTGATGGCCGTGCTTTTGTACGGCGGGTTCTTCACGGCGGACATTCATGAGCCGCACAATCCGCATAACGACCGGCTTATTTTTTCCAAGGGCCATGCCGCGCCGCTTTTGTATGTTCTTTATGCCTTGGCGCACGGCATACCGGAGCAAGAGCTTTTGACGCTCCGCAAATTTGGCAGCCGTCTGGAGGGGCACCCGACGATGGTTTTCCCGTACGCCGAGGTGGCCACGGGTTCGCTCGGGCAGGGGCTTTCCATCGGCGTCGGCCTGGCGCTCAACGCGCAGTATCTGGATAAGACTCATTACAAAACATTCGTGCTACTGGGCGACAGCGAGATGGCCGAGGGTTCGGTGTGGGAAGCGCTCCAGATAGCCGCGCACTATAAATTACACAGTTTGGTCGGTATTCTGGATGTTAATCGTCTGGGCCAGCGCGGGGAAACAATGTATGGGCATCGCCTGAAAGAATACGCCGAGCGGATCGCCGCCTTTGGTTGGAAAACTATGATCGTGGATGGCCACGATATTAAAAAAATTATCAAAGCCTATGATCAGGCGCTTAGTGAAAAACAGCGGCCGGTAATGATTATCGCCCGAACGGTGAAAGGCAAGGGAGTGAAGTTTATTGAAAACAAAGACGGGTGGCACGGGAAGACGCTGTCCGAGGATGAGGCCGAGGAGGCCATAGATGGTCTCGGTGATGTGACGCTCTCGCTGCGCGGGGTGATTTTCAAATCTAAAGCCACTAAGCCGCCACATACGCCCATCCTCAAGCCAACACCCGATCCAGCGTACGCGCTCGGCGACAAAGTTTCCACGCGCAAAGCTTATGGGCAAGCCCTAGCGAGTGTTTTTTCCCGCCACCCCGGGCTGGTCGCGCTGGATGCCGAGGTGGGCAATTCCACCTATGCCGAGATTTTTAAACAGGCGCACCCGGAGCGATTTTTTGAAATGTACATTGCGGAGCAGAATATGGTCGGAGCGGCCATTGGCTTATCGGCCAGGGGCAAGATTCCTTTTGTTTCCACTTTTGCCGCTTTTTTCACGCGGGCGGCCGACCAAATCCGGATGAGCCAGTATTCCATGTGCAACCCCGCACCACAAGGGTGCGGGGCAGGTATTAAGTTCGTTGGCTCGCATGCCGGGGTATCCATCGGTGAGGACGGCGCGTCGCAGATGGCGTTGGAAGACATTAGTTTGTTCCGCACCCAGCTCGGGAGCGTGGTTTTGTATCCCTCGGACGCCATTTCCACTGGCAAACTGGTAGAGGAGGCGGCCAAGCATGTGGGGAACGTGTATATTCGCACCACGCGCAAGGACACGCCGGTGATTTACAAGCCAGAAGATACTTTCCCGATCGGCGGGAGCAAGGTGCTGAAATCCAGCCCGCAAGATGTGGCGACGGTGGTGGGCGCGGGAGTGACGCTGTTTGAAGCGCTGGCGGCCTATGAAATTTTAAAGAAAGAAAATATTTTTATTCGGGTGATTGATTTGTACAGTATCAAACCAATTGACGCGGCGACATTGACAAGCGCGGCGCGGGAGACCAAAGTGATTATGACAGTGGAAGATCACTATGTTGAAGGGGGCCTGGGAGAGGCAGTGGCCGCAGCGCTCGCTGGAGAGGTTTCGCGGAGCCAGATAGCAATGCTTGCGGTGAAGAAAATGCCGAAGAGTGGGAAGCCGGATGAGTTGCTTGCATATGAAGAGATAAATGCGACCGCGATTGTGCGCGAGGTGAAAAAGTTTTTGGCCTAGAGAATCGTTACTCCCGCCACGATGTCGCCTTCTTCTTTGAAGCGCATGAGGCGCACCCCTTGGGTGGCACGGCCAGAGGTGTTGATGGATTGGAAAGGGAGGCGAATGACCTGGCCCTTGGCGGAAATCATCATGAGGTCATGGTTGGCATCGCTGTCGGCTTTATCAATCACTTTGGCATAGATAAGCCAGCCGGTCTTTTTGGTAATGTCAGCGGTCTTGATGCCGCTGCCGCCGCGGCCCTGGACCTTGTATTCAGTGAGTTCGGTGCGTTTGCCCACGCCATTTTCGCCGATGGTTAAAAATTCCAGATTCTTATTTTTGGGGTTAACAATATCCATGCCAATGACGGAGTCGTCAGATTTCAGACGCATACCGCGCACACCACTGGCGGTGCGGCCCATGGCACGCACATCGCTTTCTTTGAAGCGAATGGCTTGGCCGGCTTTGGTGGCGATCATTACTTCATCATTGCCGGTGGAGGGTTTTACCCACTCTAGGTTGTCGTCCGCTTTCAGTTTCATGGCAATAAGCCCGCTCCGGCGGACGTTGCCAAAATCTTCCAGAGCGGTTTTTTTGATGTTGCCTTTGGTAGTGGCCATGACTAGGAATTTGTAGGCGCTCATGTCACTCATAGGGAGTGTGGCCGTCACTTTTTCGTTGGGCGCGAGCTGGAGAAAGTTTACCAAGGCCTGTCCCTTGGCAGTGCGGCTCCCGGCCGGGATATCATAGGCCATGAGCTGAAATACGCGGCCGCGATTAGTGAAGAACAACAGGTTATCATGCGTGTTGGTAGTGATAAGCTGGTCTACGGATTCTTCTTCTTTGGTAGTGACGCCAATGACGCCCTTGCCGCCGCGCGACTGCTGTTTGAAGGTGTCCGGGGGCAGGCGCTTGATATAGCCGTCGGTGGTCATCATTACGACCGTCGGTTCGTTGGGAATGAGGTCTTCGGTGGTAAACTCTTTGACGCCGTGAGCGATAATCTGGGTACGGCGATCCTCGCCGTATTTGGCTTTGATTTCTTCGGTTTCGGTTTTCACAATGCCGAGAATCTTTGTTTCCGACGCCAAAACTGACTCCAATTCTTTGATGAACAGTTTCTTTTCTTTTAATTCGTCTTCAATTTTTTGGCGCTCCAGGTTGGCGAGCTGCTGCAAGCGCATTTCCAAGATAGCAGTCGCTTGCCGGTCGGTAAACTTAAATTTTTTCATTAATTCCACCTTGGCATCATCTTTGTCGTTGGAAGCGCGGATGGTTTTGATGACCAGGTCAATCTTATCCAGCGCCAGGGAGAGCCCTTCTAAGATGTGCGCTCGTTCCTTAGCTTTATCCAGGTCGTACTCGGTGCGGCGGCGAATGACAACCTGGCGGTGCTTGATGAATTCCTCCAAGACATTTTTGATATTCAAAATACGCGGCTGAATGCCATCCACGAGCGCCAACATGTTAAAGTGGAAGGTCGTTTGCAGAGCGGTGAGGTTGAAGAGCTGGTTCAGAATTTTTTTCGGATAGGAATCTTTTTTGAGCTCAACCACCAGGCGAACACCATCTTTGTTGGATTCGTCGCGTAAATCTTTGATGCCCTCAATCTTTTTTTCTTGCACCAAGTCAGCGATTTTTTCTATCATTTCGGCTTTGTTGACCTGGTAGGGGATTTCCGTGACGATAATTTGGAACGACCCATTTTTGGCTTCTTGGATCTCGGCTTTAGCGCGCATCACTACTCCGCCTTTGCCAGTGGCGTAAGCGGCGGCAATATCTTTTTTGTTGTAGATGATGCCGCCGGTCGGGAAATCCGGCCCCTGGACTATTTGGCAGAGTTCCTCTATGGACGTTCTGGGGTGGTCAACGAGCTCTAGAATAGCATCGCAGAGTTCACGCAGGTTGTGCGGGGCAATGGAAGTCGCCATGCCGACCGCGATACCCATGGTGCCGTTTAAAAGCAGGTTCGGGAGTTTGGTCGGGAGCACGGTTGGTTCCTGGTGCGAGCCGTCATAGGTGGGGATAAAATTGACGGTATTTTTTTCAATATCAAATAGCAGTTCTTCGGCAATGGCTTTGAGGCGGGCCTCGGTATAGCGCATGGCGGCAGCACTATCGCCGTCCATGGAGCCGAAGTTGCCCTGGCCATCTACCAGCTGGTGGCGCATGGAAAATTCTTGGGCCATACGCACCATGGCTTCATAAATGGAGGAGTCGCCGTGCGGGTGGTATTTGGCCATCACCTCACCGACCACGTGCGCGGATTTGCGGAAGCGGGCCGTATGGCGGAGCCCGAGTGATCCCATGGCATAGAGAATACGGCGGTGCACTGGTTTCAGGCCATCGCGTACGTCCGGGAGGGCGCGCGAAATAATAACGCTCATGGCGTATTCCAGGTAGGACTGGCGCACTTCATCAACAATCGGCGCGGGTATTAATTTTCCAATTTCTCCGGCGGACGGTAATGGCAGTTTGTCGGGCATAAGGTGTGTTTAAGGTGTTGAGGTAGTAGAATTTTGGGTAGTTGTGGCGCCGGGCACAGCGTTTGCGATTATTTGGTTCAAAATCGTCTTTAACTCCTGTTGCAGATTGGCTTTTTGGGCAGTGGTTTTTTTGTGTTCGGTGGCAAAGGCTTGGTCCCAGTCAGTTTTGGTTTTTTGGACAAGCTCCCCTTCTGGCGACTTCGCAAAGTGGACGAGCGCGAGGCGCAGTTTAAACGCCCACCCCCAGAGAATGATTATTATCAAAGAGAGGGAAACAACGCCGAGCCACATTATTTTTTTAGCGGTACGGTTATAGCCGCCAATGGGTTTGAGCGGCGTCCCGGTCGGAGCCATAGGTTTTATTTAGATATTTTTTTCTAACACTACCAACTTCATATCTTCAGCCGGCAGATCTTTTTTCTTGATAATAATTTTTTTATCGGTGGTGTCTGGCTTAATACCCAGCTCTTTGATAAAATTGGCTACTGGTTTGGCTTTGGGGTCGCTGTCACAGTGGTAGCCAATGGGAATAACGAGCCGCGGCTCCAGCTCGGTCACGAGGTCGCTCGCGTCTTCTGCCGAGAGCGAGTGCTCGCCCCCGCCCACTGGCACAAAAAGAATATCAATCGCTCCGATTTTTTCCAGTTCGGCTATATCGGGTTTTTTGTGCAGAGCCCCGAGGTGTAGCAGGTTCATTTGTTCGGCGTTGATTTTGAAAATGAGGCCGCTACCTTCGCCCGGGTAGCTTGTGATCATTACTTCTTTAATTTCACATTCGCCTAGCGTATCCAGTATAAATGGTTTTTGGCCGGTCGCGACCACGCTTCCATCCAGGCCGCGGGAGAACAGGGCAATGTTAGGGGAGAGACTGCGCGGAAAGTCACCGGTGGCGGGTTTGTATGCGTCAATAACGAGTACGACGTCCTCGTCAAGGTATTTAGTTTGGAGACGGATAGCGGTTTGGCCGAGCCAGGAAATGTGCATATATTTTGGATAAACTGGATACTAGTTTAGCATAGTTTTGGAGCAAGAGCAAGTGCTCAATTTGCTTGGCAATGGGCTGTCGCCGAGGTAAGAACAGCTCGTTACTCGTCACTTTTTTATAACTAAAAAAGTAACCAAAAAAGTTTTGGGGGCGCTAGAACCACTCGCTCGCGAGAGCTCGGGCTAGCGCCCCCAAACCCCCTTTGCCGACGGCGATTTGTGATTGAAGTAAAAATAAACAACCCACGAGAGTGAGTTATTTTAGAGAGTACTGCAGGTGCGTGTTGCCTCTCCCCCTTCGCCCCCTGCAGTAGCAGGCGAAGGGATTGCTGTTGGATGAGCGCGGCGGTCTACTCTCGCTTGAGCAGACTTGACAGCTTGGCCGGGCTTTGGTAGTATGAAGGTACTTAAAACTAACTATTAAAGCCTTTCCACCTTAGAGAAAGGCCCCCGTTCCAGAGAAATTGGAAATGGGTTAAGAGGCATTTTTTTGTTGTATGGCTGACCCAAAGGATTTTAAAGCATTGTTTGCCGATCATGTCATGACCGTGCCTAAAGAAGGCGACGTCATTAAGGGCAAAGTTATTTCCATTGACCGCGGGGAGATCCACATTGATGTGGAAGGACTCACGACCGGCGTGGTGCGCGGCGAGGAATTGTTTGTGGAGTCGCGCGAATATGCCAATCTCAAAGTAGGCGACGAAGTAGAAGCGACTGTCTTAGAGGTGGAAAATGAAAACGCCGAGATGGAATTGTCGTTCCGGAGCGCCGGGTACCGCCGCGCCTGGGACAACATGAAGAAGTGGCTTAAAGAGGGTCTGACGCTCAAAGCCAAGGTAACCGGCGCCAACAAAGGCGGCCTCATGCTTCAGGTAGAGGCCTTGAGCGGTTTTATGCCGGTGTCGCAGCTCTCACCGGATAATTACCCGCGTGTGGCCGGCGGCGACAAGGCCCGTATTTTTGAGAAATTGCGCGAGATGGTGGGAAAAGAAATGGAAGTGAAACTCATTGACGTGCACGAAGACGAAGAAAAAATTATAGCTTCCGAGCGTGCGGTCTGGGAAGATTCCCAGAAAGCGGTGCTGGAGTCGTATAAAGTGGGTGATGTGGTTGACGGCGAAATTAGTGCGCTCACTTCTTTCGGCGCCTTCATCAAATTCGGTGAGGGGCTAGAAGGTTTGGTGCATATTTCGGAAATTGCTTGGCAGAGAATTGATCACCCGAAAGATGTACTCAAAGTTGGTGACAAGGTGAAAGCCCAGATCATTCAGCTTGATCATTCTAAAATTTATCTGTCCATCAAACGCATTGTGGACGACCCGTGGAAGAGCGTGAAGGACAAGTATAAAGTGGGGGAGACAGTGACGGGCAAGATATTGAAGGTGGAGTCGTTTGGTCTCATGATCGGCTTGGATAAAGACATTCATGGTCTCGCTCATATTTCAGAGCTTTCCGACGAGCCAATTAACAATTTGAACGACAAGTTCAAAGTTGGACAAGAGTTGAGCCTGGAGATCGTTTCGCTTGAGCCGGCTGAACACCGCTTGGGCCTTAAACTTGCTGGTATCAAAGGTAAGAGCGGGCGTGTAGCGGCTAAGGCCGCAGAAGTGAAGAAAGCGGCTGATGCGGCTGACGTTGGCAAGTCTGAAGAGAAAAAAGAAGAGGCTGCGCCAGTAAAAGAATAAAAATACTCGTTACATACAAAACCTAGGCCACAGAGCCTAGGTTTTGCTTTGGCCTTGCTTGCTGGTAGGCAGGCCTTGCCAAAAGCCCAATTTTCAGGTACGATAGGTTGACTTTAATTGGTTTATTTCACTAATTGTCATTCTGAGTGGAACGAATAATCCCTTGCGTCTGTAAGGTTTAAGGGATCCTTCACTACGTTCAGGATGACAGACAAAAAATATGCGTCAATTTCTCAAGAATTTCCTGGTTATTTTCTCGGTCTTGCTTTTGGTGGCCGGCATTGTGAGCCTCACGACCAAAGACAACAGCAAACGCACAGAGGTGATTGGCGTCGGCCAGCTGGCCGAAGAGATCAATGCCGGGACTGTCAAAAAAATAGTCATTCAGGGCGACATGCTACATGTTACTTTGAAAGACGCGGCGGCGCGGCTTCAGGACGTGAAAAAAGAACCGCAAGAATCTTTCGGCGATATCATGAAGAACTATGGCGTGAAAGACGAAGCGCGCAAAGATTTGAGCGTGGAAGTGCAGGATGAAAGCTCCTGGAAATTTTGGGCGGCCAATTTAATTCCAGCGCTGTTGCCGGTTATTTTGATCTTTGTATTTTTCTACTTCATGACCCGCGGCGTGCAGGGCATGAACAATAAAGCGATGGGTTTTGGCCAGAGCAACCCGCGCCAGGTCAAGGCGGATGACAAAGACAAAAAGACGTTTAAGGATGTGGCGGGCGGGGAAGAAGCGAAAAATGAGCTGGTGGAAGTGGTAGATTTTTTGAAAGATCAGAAAAAGTTTACCGACATGGGGGCGAAGATTCCGAAAGGGGTGCTTCTGATGGGCGCCCCCGGTACCGGCAAGACCTTGCTCGCGAAAGCCGTGGCGGGTGAGGCCAATGTGCCGTTCTTCCACATGAGCGGGTCGGAGTTTGTGGAAATGTTTGTGGGTGTGGGCGCTTCGCGCGTGCGCGATCTGTTTGGCAAAGCCAAGAAAGCGGCGCCGGCGATTGTTTTCATTGATGAAATTGATGCGGTGGGCCGGCGCCGTGGCGCGGGCCTGGGCGGCGGGCATGATGAACGCGAACAAACGCTTAACCAGATTCTGGTAGAGATGGACGGCTTTGAACCAAACCTGGGCGTGATTGTGATGGCGGCCACCAACCGCCCGGACGTGCTTGACCCGGCTTTGCTTCGTCCCGGCCGGTTTGATCGTCGGGTCACTATTGATATGCCGGATATTAAAGATCGCGAGGCGATCCTGGCTATTCATGCCGAAGGCAAGCCATTCGCACCGGATGTGAGTATTCGGAAATTGGCGGAGCGCACCCCGGGATTTTCGGGGGCTGACCTCGCCAACCTTTTGAACGAGGCGGCGATTTTGGCGGTACGGCGAGGGCTCACCCAGATCGGGGAAACAGAAATTTTACAAAGCATTGAAAAAGTATTGCTGGGGCCGGAGCGCAAGAGCCGGGTGATGAGCGAGCGCGACAAAAAGATGACGGCCTATCACGAAGCCGGACACGCTATTGTCGGGGTGATGTTGCCGAACTGCGACCCGGTGCGCAAAGTATCTATTATTTCTCGCGGCGCGGCCGGTGGTTATACTTTGAAGATGCCGACCGAAGATAAACACTACCACACCCTGGCGCAGTTTAAAGATGAGCTGGCAATGTCTCTGGGTGGCTATGTGGTGGAAAAAATGATTTTTGGCGATATGGAGTTGTCAACGGGCCCGTCCAGCGACCTGAAGAACGCCACACTTATTGCCCACAACATGGTGACGCGCTATGGCATGAGCGCCAAGCTGGGGCCGCGCACGTTTGGCCAGCAAGAAGACATGGTATTTATGGGCGGGCGCACGGGCGAAGAGCGCGACTATAGTGACAACACCGCCGAAGCCATTGACCAAGAGATCAAGACTCTTATGGTGGAGGCCGAAACACGGGCGCGGCAAACTATTGAAACTAACCGCGAGAAGCTGGAGCAGATGGTGGCGGTCTTGATACAGAAGGAGACGATTGAACAAGACGAGATCGCAGCCATTGTGGGGGTGCCGCCAAAAGTCGGGGACGGGCCGGGAATAGAAATTAGTGGATAAGACAAGGAGAAAATTTCCCGAAACTGTGCTATACTATAGATGTTAAACATCTATAGTATTTTTTATGTCAGAACCAACCTATCGGCAAACGCTGGCCCACGCCTGGAAATTAGTGTGGCATCACAAAATTTTATGGATATTCGGGCTGCTTTCGGTACTCCTCGGCCAGTTTGGCTTGGATAATTTTGTTGGCCAGATGGCTCTCCTTGGGAGCGGGCGGGCTTTGTTTCTGCCGCGCGTTCAGGGTTTTTCCCTGGCTCCTTTTTTCAAGGGAGCGGCCGCTTGGTGGTCGGTCTGGCTGCTCGTTATCGTCATCGGTGTTTTGGCGTTGTCTATTCTTATGACGGTGGCGGCCCAAGGGGCGCTCATTGCCGCCGCCGGCAATTGGTTTAAGATTAAGCGCTCTCCCAAGATCAGCAAGGCCTGGCATACCGGCGTCGCTCATTTTTGGCGGTTGCTGTTAGTTAATATCATCAAACGAATTTTATTCCTTATATTGTTGCTCGCTCTCTATCGGGCGGCCATCAGTTTGGTCGCTTTTGAATCGGCGGCCTATCAGGCCATGCTCATTTTTATTTTTTCAGTGGGAACATTCTGCGCTCTTATTATTTCCGCCACCACCATCTATGCTTCCGGATATATCGTGATAGAGCGAGAGGATGCTTTGACCGCCTTTCGTCACGGGTGGGGTTTGCTTCACCGCCACTTCTTGGCGTCGCTGGAACTCAGTATCATTCTGCTTCTGATTGATGTGGCGCTCATCGCTCTGATCGCGATGGGGGCGGTATGGTTTTTTGTGCCATCGTTTATTCTCACCATGGTAGCCGGGTTTACCGGCTGGACGAGTTTGGTGTCGCTGGGCATCGGGGCATCAATGGCGCTCCTGCTGATTTTTCTCGCGCTCCTCGGATCATTTTATAATGCTTTTATCACCACGGCGTGGACCTACGCTTTCATGAAGATGCATCGGGAGGGCGTTACGAGCCGGGTCTTGCATTGGGTAGGCGCATTGTTTAGCCGGTAATTTCGTCATTTGTGGTGGTTGTAAGTTATGTCAGATTTTCCTTCCATCAGCGATATTATTCAGAAGCCAGCCGATGGCGCTTCGGCCGGAGCGCCAGCCCCCAGGTCTTCGCGTTCTTCAAAAAAAGCTCAAGCCGGGGCACCGTCGGCCCAGGAAGCCTTTTCCCACAAAATGGAGCAGATCGGCGTGGGTGAAAAAGAAGCCCTCGCGTCCGAGGCGGCCAAAGCAGCCAATCTGCCCTATATAGATTTGAGCGCTTTCCCGGTTTCATCCGAGGCGCTCCGCGTCATTCCCGAGGAACAGGCGCGGGAAACAGGTGTTGTTTGTTTTTATTTTACTCCGGAGCAGATTCGCCTCGGGGTGGTGGCCCCCGGCAAACCGGTGGAAGAGCTGATGTATCAGCTCGCCGAGCGCCACCATGCCGAAGTGTCGCCGTACCTTATTTCCGAACATAGTTTTGAAAATGTCTTGAAGCTCTACGCTCATTTGCCGATTGTGAAGCCGGTGACGAAAGATATCGCCATCACTGATGAAGAGCTTAATTCATTTGAAGTCGGTGTAGATACCCTCAAGAGTCTGGAAGAGGCGTTTCAAAAAGTATCTATTAGCGACATCTTGACGCTCATGATCGCTTCGGCCTTGAAAGTGAATTCATCCGATATGCATGTGGAGGCCGAGGAGGAGGGGATTTCAGTGCGCTATCGCATTGACGGTATTCTTCACGAAGTGGCAAAGTTGCCCAAAGAACAGTGGAAACGATTTGTGTCGCGCATCAAACTGTTGGCCGCTTTAAAAATCAATGTGACTGACCGACCCCAAGACGGGCGCGTGACCCTCAAGTTATCATCGGGCAATCTGGACGTGCGTGTTTCCACCATGCCGACTATTCATGGCGAAAGCGTGGTGATGCGTATTTTGCATAGCGGCAGCGCCGGGGTGACGTTTGACGATCTGGGGCTGCGCGGTGACGCCTATGCCCGATTAAAGCGGGAGATTACCCGCCCCAATGGCATGGTAATCACCACGGGGCCGACGGGTTCTGGTAAGACGACAACGCTCTATTCTGTTTTGCGCACGCTCAACAAGTCCGGCGTGAAAATTATTACTCTGGAAGATCCGATTGAAATTAAAATGGAAGGCATCAACCAAAGTCAGGTGGATGTCAGCCACGACTACACCTTTGCCAAGGGTCTGCGCAGTCTTTTGCGCCAAGACCCGGATATCTGTATGGTTGGTGAAATCCGCGATCTGGAGACGGCGGAAATTGCCATTCAAGCCGCGCTGACCGGGCACTTGATGCTCTCCACCATCCATACCAACAGCGCGTCGGGGGCCATTCCGCGTTTTCTCTCCATGGGGGTGAAGCCGTTCCTGTTGGCGCCGGCCCTCAATTCGGTCATTGGCCAGCGCCTGGTCCGGAGAATTTGTGAGCATTGTCAGGAGGAGACTGTGCTGGATGCCGATAAAATGGGTCATGTCATGAAGCTGTTGGAGAGTTTGCCGCCGGCCGAGAAGGCCAAAGTTGATTTTAATAATCTTCATTTTTATATCGGCAAAGGCTGTGAGCGCTGCAGTAACCTCGGCTACAAAGGCCGGGTCGGTATTTATGAAATTTTCACCATGACCAAAGAGATTGAAGCGGTCATTTTGAGCAACAGCGTGTCCGAGTATGTTATTCAGGAGTTGGCTGTCAAAGACGGCATGGTCACCATGGCGCAAGACGGCCTTTTGAAGGCGCTGGACAAAATTACCACCGTGGATGAAGTTTTCCGAGTGGCCGAATAGGGGCCTGTTGTGGTATACTATTTATAGTCTATGATTACCCATCGTCTTTCTACCCAATCATCGCTGGAGCCGCCGGTGCGGTTTTATAAAATTATCGCGCTGTCGTTTCTCCTTATTACGGTGGTTCTTTTGGGCATCGTCATTTTCATTACTTCAAAAAAGGTGGATATCACCATCGTCACTAAGGAAGACAGCGAGTCGGTTAATCTGAATGTGACAGTGAATAGCAGCGGGACGGGAGTTCAGGCGCTGAAGGGGACGGTCAGCTCAACGGTTTTTTCCTGGTCCGAAAAATACCAGCCGACCGGCACCAAAAAGGCCAGCGGCCAAGCAAAGGGCCAGGTGATTGTTTATAATACCGGTTCAGCTGAGCAGCCGCTCATAAAGACAACGCGGCTCTTGAGCAAAGACGGTGTTTTATTCCGTTTGTCTGAAGGCGTGGTGGTGCCGGCTAGTGGCCAGGTGACCGCCGCGGTTTATGCCGACCAGCCAGGAATAACAGGCGATATCGCGCCGACTGCCTTTACTATCCCGGGGCTGTTGCCGCAGAAACAAAAAATCGTCTACGCGGAGAGCAAACAGCCTATGACTGGCGGTCTCACAACGGTTGGCGTTTTGAGTGATGAAGACTTGAAAAGCGCCGGAGAAGGGTATCGTCAAAAAGTTCAGGAGGCTTTTCTCGCCAAGCTGAAAAGCGCCGGGGTGAGTGGTGAAACGGCGCTGTCTGTCGCGAACCAAAGCATTCAGGCCGATCGTAAAGCGGGTGAAGAAGTGTCATCGTTCACGCTGTCAGGCACGACGACGTTTATCACGGTTACTTATAACCCGGCTGATCTGGCGGTACTCATCAATCGCGAGGCCGCGACGAGCATAGACATGACGGCGGAGAAGTTTTTGTCTACCACTCAGCAACCACATGTTTCCGTAGCCCATTTTGACGCCGCCGCCGGCACGGCCGAGCTGGCCGTTCGCCAGGATGTTGTCGTTGTGCTTGATGCGAACGCGCAGAAATTGTCTCCGGAACATTTTTTTGGCAAGAAGAAGGATGAGATAGAACGCTATATTCTGAGTTTAAGCCATGTGGCCGGGGTGGAGGTGAAGTTTACGCCGGCGTGGGTGTTTAGCGCGCCGACAGTTTCTGAAAGAATTCATGTGGTAGTGAAAAATACCCAATAAGTTGACATATTTAGGGCTCGGGTGTAAGGTATTTAGGATACGTTTGATGGGAACTACCAATTCCCGGAGTGTCTACAAATCCAATCAACCCTGCACCACGAAGGGTGCAGGGCACGAGTGAAATTTCGGGTGGAACCGTCTTGATCAAAAATCATGACCCCGATACGCCATTTTTCGGTGTATCGGGTTTTTTAATTAAGTTAGTCCCTAAAATTTAACGCAACAATTTGTTAAAAACTTCGTACGGTGTTTGGTAATCAAGAACCTTTCGAGGCCTGCCGTTGAGACGATTCTGCGCCCACTTAATCTTTCGACGGGAGATCTTTGAAAAATTTGTTCCTTTGGGAAAGTATTGCCGGATTAAGCCATTGGTATTTTCGTTCGTTCCGCGCTCCCAAGGCGAGCCGGGGTGAGCGAAGTATACCTGCATCTTGGTTTGTTTGGTAAAAAGCTGGTGCTCGGCCATTTCACGACCCTGATCGTAGGTGAGCGTTAAGCGCATTTGTTTCGGAATCTTTTTAAGTTCCCGCACAAACGCTTTGCGCACTTCGAGAGCCGTTCGATTTTTTAACGGCACCAGTATCGTCGTGCGGGTCGTTCGCTCGGTGAGCGAACCCATGGCGGATTGACGATTTTTCCCAATCAGGAGGTCGCCCTCCCAGTGTCCCGGCACAATTCGTTCGTTAACTGATGGCGGTCGCTTGTCAATCAGCACCATATCGGCTAATTTCCGCTGATTGGCTGGTTGATTGGCACTCCGTCGTTTGTATCGGCGCTTGTGTTCGCGGCGTAAACAGGAAAGCAATTCTTTCTTGAGCGCGCCCTTCGGGAGCACATAGACGGTGGTGTAAATGGTATCGGGTGCGATGCGCATAGTAGTATCATTAGGATACTCCCGAACGATTGCTCGCGCAATCTGGTCCGGCGACCATTGGTGTCGCAATCCGTTTACCACATATCGCCACAGCGATTCATTGACGGCAAGCTTTCGCTTGCCAGACTTACGAGACGTGGCTTGACGCCGCGCTCGACGCCCGGCTTTACCAGCGCGATAGGTGTAGCGATTACAACTGCCACCGCGTATTTCTCGACTGATAGTGCTGGAGCAACGCCTCAAGGCACGAGCGATACCGGCTTGGATTTCACCGCAGGCTAATCGCCGACTGATTTCTTCTCGTTCCTTTCCGCTTAATCGTTTAAATTGTTTAATCATACTGAATCTAACGTTATCTTAGATACCAATGGTATCACAGATGTTGCGTTAGATTCTGGAATCTAAG
>JACRFW010000029.1 GCA_016234265.1 Candidatus Magasanikiibacteriota bacterium | reverse complement strand
TGAACTGTATATGGCCTTGACAAAAGGCCTATTTTGTGCTATACTGCTTTGTTAGTTCTTTAAATCCGCCAGCTGGCGGAATCTTGGCCTTCTTTAGCATAATCACCCCCTCCCCTACAAGGGGAGGGACAGAGGGTGGGGTTTTCACCGACGTTAACCCCCACCTCTGTCCTCCCCCTCATAGGGGAGGGAGGAGATGATTGTTCAAAAGAAGGCTGGGAAACTAGCGCTTCCTCTTTGCCAATTTGGCGAGGAGCGAGCTTTCTCTGAAAAGAGGAGGCAAAGGAAAATGGCAATGGACACCCTTCGTTCCACCGCCCACCTGCAGCGCGAGCTCGGCGACGAGCTGTTCGCCACGCTCATCAGCTCGGACAACACGGCGGCCGTCAAGCAGTTCGCCGAGGAGCTCCTCAAGTCGGGCCTCCCGACCGCCATGACCATCGGTGGCCGCGCCTACGACATCCTCGGCTTCCTCCAGGAAGACGAGCAGTCCGTCAAGGGCGACGTGATGGTCGGGCGGGCCAAGGAGCTGAAGGCCCACCAGGGCAAGGAGGAGCGCGAGCACCTCCTGAAGCACCAGGGCGACATCCCCGCCGCGCTCCGCGGCAAGGTCGCCTTCGTCTTCACGGACGACCGGCGCCCGGGCGACCCCGAGCTCGTCTACTGCGTCTGCTGGGGCGTCGACCGCTGGGTCGAGTGCTGGGGCTGGCTCGGCCTCGACTGGTGCGGCAACTACCGGGTTCTTCGCCGCAAGTCCGCGTAGCCCTGGGATCCTTGGAACCTCGGCACTGTCACAAACGGTGTCGCGGTCGCTCGGTCCCTTCGATTCGCAACAACAGGCCCGCACCATTTCATCGGTGTGGGCCTCGTCATTTTCAAGCGAGCGAAGTATTTTTTACTTCCGAGCGAGTGCAGAAAATATGGGTACCTATATTTTTGTTTGTATTCTCTAATTTGTGCTATACTATACCTACCCTTTCGTAATTTAGCTTTGTTTTTTGCGAATATGAATGATACCGTTATTCGCCACGTCGTTTCGGCCGTGGCGGCCCTCATTTGCCTTCTGGCCTACGTCAGTGGCTATGTTTCCGGCGGCTACGGCTGGTGGTGGACGGGCGCGGCCGTGATTATTGTCTACGGCGCCGTTTATAAAATTATTGACGCTGGCGGGCATCATTAATGTATGTTGGAGCTACCTTTTGGCCTCGCGATTGACTGGTCGTTTTGGGACTGGTTTATTAATTTACCCCTGCCACAAGCGGCCATGGCGCTTTTTGCGCTGGGCGGATGGGTGCTCCTGGCTTACTTTTTTTTCCAGGCCGGGGCCGAACTCTGGGCCGAATACCGCGAAAAAGCCAAGTATACGAAAAATTGGAACTGGGTGCTTTTGGCTGTGGATATTCCCGCCTTATTCATTCAGACACCCAAAGCGGTAGAGCAAGTTTTTGCTCATTTGAGCGGTGCTCTAAGCCATATTGACGTAGCCCAAAAATTTTGGCAGGGGAAAAAACAGAAGTGGTTTAGTTTTGAAATCGTCAGTATTGAGGGGTATATCCAGTTTTTAGTGCGTACCGAGGCGGAATATCGCGATCTCATTGAAGCCTCTATCTACGCCCAGTACACTGAAGCGGAAATTACCGAGGTGGAGGACTATGTGAACAACATCCCCGATAAATATCCGAATGCTGACTACGACGTGATGGGCGCGGAGTTTACTCTGGCGGAAAATAACGCCTATCCCATCCGCACCTATCCGGAATTTGAATACAATTTAAGCAAAGACGCCGTCTTCAGCGACCCCATGGCCGCTATTTTGGAAAACTTCAGCCGTATTGGCCAGGGAGAAAACCTCTGGATGCAGATGATCATAGAGCCGACCGGCAATCATTGGAAAGAGGAGGGAATAGAGCTGGTCAAGGAACTGATGGGGAACGCTAAACATAGCCACGGGCCGTCAATCGTTGACCACGTCTTGAGTTTTTTTCATAGTATTGGCAAGGAACTACTGCTTGGCCTATTTGGCGGCGAGCCAGGGGAGGGCTATGAGTCCGAGCATGAGGAAAAGGTGGTCTTGTCTCCGGGCATGAAAGATACTGTGAAAGCGGTGGAAGAAAAAATTGGTAAGGTTGGTTTTAAATCAAAAATACGCGTGCTCTACGCCGCCAAAACAGCGGTTTTCAATCCGTCTCGTTGTATTGAGGGTTTCATTGGTAGCATGAGCCAATTTCACCAACAGAATAGAAATTCTCTGGTGCCATACATGACCACCCACGCGCACTACGACAGCAGTCACCGCAAAAGCAACCGCCTGAAAAATACCTTTGTCAAAATGTTTAAGAAACGCAAGATGCGCTGGAAACAGTGTAATGGATATATTTTAAATATTGAAGAGCTCGCGACAGTGTGGCATTTCCCGCTGCCGTTTGTGAAGACGCCGCTCCTGCAGAAAGCCGGTCACAAGCGCGCCGAAGCGCCGCCGGGTTTGCCGGTGGAGAGCACCGAGAGCCCGCTCAAGCGACGCCTCGCGTCTCCCGCCGGCCCGGCGCCGGTCGTGGAAGCGCCGCCGGAAGAATTACCATTCGGATAGAAAATCAGATTGTCATTCAGAGGGAGTGAAACGACCGAAGAATCTTCAGCTTACGCCTTTAACGAATTGGCTAAGAGGAAGATCCTTCACCCCGACGTGACGTCGGGGTTCAGGATGACAGGTTGTATTTTATAAATTTTTCAACGACTTCTTCAACCGTCGCCGCATTTTCGGCTTTTTCCATCAGTTGAATGCGCAGCTCTTTGGCGCCATTGAAGCCCGCGACGTAGGCTTTGTAATGTTTTTTCATGATATCAAAATTTTTGTGTTCACCGAGCAATTTTTCAAATAGGTAGGTGTGTTCCACCATCACGCGTAGGCGCTCCACAAGGCTAATGTCCTCCGGTCGGCGGGTGCGGTTGAAGCACCACGGGTTACCGAATATTCCGCGTCCAATCATCACCCCATCAGCGCCAGTCTCCGCCACCTTTTTCTCGGCTTCAGCCAGGTTAGGCACATCGCCGTTGCCCAAAATAAGGGTTTGGGAACCCGATGAGTCGCGCAGAGCCACCGCCTCGGCGACATGCTCCCAGCGAGCGGGAACGAGCGACATTTCTTTGCGGGTGCGGCAGTGTACCGTAATGGCCGCTAGTTCAGTATTAAGAAGAGCTGGTAGCCATGTTGCCAGTTCATTTTTGTTGTAGCCAATGCGCGTCTTCACGGATACCGGGAGTTTTCCGGCTCCGCGCATGGTAGCGCTGACAACCTTTTGGGCTACTTTTGGGTTTTTCATCATATAGGCTCCCGCGCCTTGCTTCTCCACATTCTTGTCCGGGCAGCCCATGTTGATATCAATGCCGTCAAAATCCAGCTCCTGGCACAAGAGCGCCGTTTTATAAAAATTATCCGGTTTGGAGCCAAAAATTTGGGCGACGATCGGCCGCTCCGCTTCGGTATAGCGAAAATCAATAAGAAGTTTGTCGCGTCCGGGCGACATGAGGCCATCGCAGGAGACAAATTCGGTGAACATCACGTCGGGTTTCCCGTATTTCGCGATAATACGGCGAAAGGCGCAATCAGTCACATTCGCCATCGGCGCGAGTGCCATGATGGGTCGTTTCAATTTTGTCCAGAATCCGGAAATCATAGAGAACAAATACCCCCTCCTATGTCCTCCCCCTAAGAGGGGGAGGGTAAGGGTGGGGGTTTAGGATCTTTTAATTCTTTATTTTTTTTGTTCAGCGCAGAGAACAGTGTTAAAAAGAAGCAAAGCCACGGTAATCGGCCCGACGCCGCCCGGAGTCGGGGTGACGTAGGCGGCCCGGTCCTTCACTTTCGGCACATTCACATCGCCAAAAACTTTTCCATTTTCAAAAGAAATGCCCGTATCAATTACAATGGCGTTTTTTGGCACCATGTCGCCGCCGAGCAAATATTTTTCCCCCACCCCGGTCACAATAATATCGGCTCCCAAACATTTGGCTTTGATATTGGTCGTGCGGCTATTGCACGTGGTGACACTCGCGCCCTCGTTAATCATCATAATGGCCAGTGGCTTGCCCACTAGCGCCCCCATGCCTACGATGGTAACATTTTTACCAGCGAGTTTTACCTTGAGATCGTCAAGAATAGTGAGAACCGCTCCGGGTGTCGGCGGCACCAAGCTATTAGTTTTCATGATGAGTTTTCCCAGATTCACGTCAGTGAGGCAATCCACATCCACGTCCGGGCGGATAGTATTCAAAACTTCCGGTATATAAAGGTGTTCAGGAAGGGGAAGCTGAATAATGAGACCGGATAAGCTGGCACGCTCCTGGATGGTTTTTATTTTTTTGATAAGCTCCGGAGCCTTCGTAGTGATGGGGAGTTGGTGAAGTTCAAAACCAATATCCAATTTTTCGGCCGCTGCGCCTTTCATGCGGTCATACATGGCCGAGGCTTTATCATTGCCGACTAAAATTACCTCCAGCCGCGGATTAATCCCTTTGGCTTGGAGTTTTTTGATCATTTTCAGGGTGTCTTGATTAATTTTTTCGGCGATCGCTTTGCCGTCAATGAGCATTCCCATAGCATTTTGACATAGGGCGAACCTGTTTGGCTGCCAGACTTGGATTTGAACCAAGATAAACGGATTCAGAGTCCGTTGTCCTACCATTAGACGATCTGGCAATGTTTAAAATGAGCCATTAGATTTACCTCGCCGTAGTCACGACTTAGTCGTGACGAAGGCGGGCGATCTGGCAAGATTAGTTGTTAATGACCGGCCCACTCTCAAGAGCACCGAGTTCTTCTGGCGACATTGGTTTCACCATGGCCCAGCTCCAACGGTGATTCTGGAACACGCGCGGGTGAGAAATATAATATTTTTTACCATCCCGAACCAGGTAAATGCGATTTCCCGGAGTTTCTCGTACAAGCTGTTTGGGATGGGTAAAAATTACCACTGGCGGTCCGTCGGCTTTGTGAGTTGTATGGTTGAAATCGTGAAGACTGCTGATGATTGTAGCGTATTGGTAGGGATAGTCAAGCCCTTCCTTCAGTTCTGAATCGTTGGCGAAAAACAGTTTTTTAGTGGTGTCAAAACCGGTGAGCACCAACATGTGGTATGATGACCCGCCACGCCGGAAACGGTGATGGGGGTTATTGAGGTCAAATCCGTAGTGAAGGGAAATGACCGGATGACCCAGGGCCAATTCTGCGGCGATGTCGTCAACAGTCGGGTTAAATTTCAACTCACCATCAAAGTTAGTGTAGTCATCAATAATTTTTAATGTTCGGGTGGCGTTGGTGTCAGCATTGCCGCCGAAGAGCTTGTCTTCAATGGAGAAGAGCGGGCGCATGAGATTTTTTGACTCTATTCGGCCAACATTTTCTCGTTTTCGCCCGCGATAAAACTGGTCAACCATCATGATGCTGGCCTCTTCGCAGGCGCCATTCCACGGTTTCACCCAGGCGCCGTCGGGGATTTCCCAGATAAACGGCACTGGCAGATTAATGGTTGCCGGGCTTTGGGCGAAAGCGCTGCTGATGGGGAAAAAAATGAGCAAACCAAGAGCGGAGAGTCGATAGTAGCGCATAGAAAGTTTGAGCAGTCTAGTTCACTACCTCGCCGCCAAATTGCACGGCAAAACCGGTCAATTCCACATCGTGAGCGGCCGGGATTGCTTGCGCCACTTCGCAAGCGAGTCTTATCTTTTCAGAGAAAACCGCTTCCAGCGCATTTTCTATCACCACTTTGTTTTTTTGTTCTTCCAGCTTCTCTTTATGAAACGAGTACGGCAGAGTCAGAACCAAATGGTTGCCGCGCAGGCCTTGAATGGTTGACATGGCTAAGATAAAGGTAAGCGAGTGGTTCGTGACGCCAATTTTTTCCATCAGTACCGGCCACTGTTTTTTTATCTCTTCCAATGATGTCCGGAGCGGCTCGTCGTGGGTAATATGGGCGATGGCTTGCTTGATCGTGGCGGCGATGCCGCTCGCGGGAGTAGTGGTCTCTGCTACCGGTGCGGGTGTTGTGGCGGTCGCGCTCACTATAGCGCTGCCGGAAGAGGCGGTTGGCCGGGCTGACAAAATACTTGGGGCGGTCACGGCCAGCAGTTCCAGCGGGAGCTGCGGCAGCGGGGCGACTTTAATTTCGGCGCGGCGTTTCAGCGCGGCCTCAATCAGGGCGACCAGCTCCGCCGCCGGCACTGCTTGGGCGAGCGCGCGCAGGCGTTTCACCGCCGTGTCACTGTAGTTTGCCCGGGCTTCGCCGAGGTCGCCGGTGGCTTGGAGGAGCATCGTTACCCGAAGAGTTTCCAGCAGGTCATAGGCAAATTGATCCATGCTGACCCCGTCTTCCAGCTGGGCGGCGACGAGTTCCAGCGCCAATTTAGTTTCTTGGTGGAAAAGATGTTCGGCGAAAGTGATTACCGCTCCGATGTCAGACGTGGGCAAAATCATTTCGGTGTCTTTGAGGGTCATGGCTGATAGCTCCAGGGACAAAATTTGTCCGAGCAAACTCTCGGCGTCGCGGAGGCCGCCCTCGCTTTTGCCGGCGATGCGCTCCAGCACCTCTTTGTCCACTTTCACCTTTTCGGCTTGGCAGATTTTTTTCAGCCGTTTCACGATGCTGTCATGGCCGATTTTTTTGAAAGTAAAACGCTGGCAGCGCGACACCACAGTGGCCGGAAATTTGTGCGCTTCGGTGGTGGCGAGAATAAACAGAGCATGGGCCGGCGGCTCTTCCAGAGTTTTCAGAAGCGCGTTGAAAGAGCTCGGCGAGAGCATGTGCGCTTCATCAATAATGAACACTTTGTATTTTGCCATCGTTGGTTTGAATTGGACATTCTCAATGATATTTTCGCGCACATTGTCCACGCCAGTTTGCGAAGCGGCGTCAATTTCAATCACGTCAATATATCGGCCCGCGTTTATTCCGTCGCACGAGCCGCAGGCATTGCACGGTTCGGCCGAATCTTTGGAGCGCTGGTCGCAGTTCACCGCTTTTGCAAGGAGCCGCGCCATGGTAGTCTTGCCGATTCCGCGCGGTCCGGAAAAAAGATAGGCGTGCGCCACCGTGCCATGGATAATTTCGTTCGTGATAGTTTGGACAATTGGCTCCTGGTCAGTCAGGTCGGCAAAAGTCTGCGGCCGGTATTTGCGATACAATGTTGGCATAGTTTTTTACAGTGTCGCTTCGCTCAAGTCGGTTTCACCCGCTTTGGCTACTACCCCGAGTTGGGCGCGCTCCATTATCTCCGCTTCCACAATTTCGCGCGGGCGGCCGTATTTGAGGCGAGACAGTTCTTTAATCGCCGCCGCCAGCTCTTTGTTGCCGGGAATAGGCGGGTAGGTCATCATATTAAACGGCTTGGCGGCGGTATTGTCAATGAGGAGCTTGACATAGGCCGTGTACTGCTCCACATTCAAAAGATCATAGGCTCCAAACACCGGCGCGAACTCTTTGGCCAAGATCTCCGCGTCATCGGTGCCAATGCGGAACGACACAATGGTGCCAGCGTTGCCGAGCACAGCGTCGCGGACAGTCGTTTTGCCTTTGTTATCTTCCAGCTGTTTCATGTATTGATGGGCGATAATAAGCTCCAAACGGTATTTTCTGGCTTCCGAGAGAATCGTCGCGATAGATTCGGTGATAAAGTTTTGGAACTCGTCAATGTAGAGGAAAAAGTCGTGGCGCTCTTCTTCGGGAAGCGCCGCCCGCTCCAGAGCCGCCATCTGCAGTTTGGACACAATAATCATACCGAGCAGGTTGGCGTTGATCTCGCCGACCAGACCCTTGGCCAAATTGACCAGCAGGATTTTTTTGCCGTCCATTACTTCGCGGAAGTTGAAGCCTGAATGACTCTGGCCGATAATATTGCGCACCATTTCATTTTCCACAAACCGGCCGACTTTGGAAATGAGATAGCCGAGCATTTCTGATTTATGGAAGTCGCTGGTCTTGGCCATTTCTTTTTCCCAGTATGAGCGCACCACCGGATCGGTGAGTTTCTGCAGGTATTTTTTAACAAACGCGTCATCGGTAAACATGCGCGGAATCTCGGCGATGGTGCCCGGCTCTTCCAGGTCGGACATGAGGGTCAGCATCACGTTCCGCATATTATGTTCAAACATCGGGCCGATCATGGACGGGTCCGTAACCATTTTATAGAAAATGGAAATCATTTCCTGGGTAGCGAAATCTTTCTGTTCTTCGGTCTTCACCTCCAGCATGTTGAGCCCGATCGGGCGCTCAATGTCGGACGGGTTGAAGTAAATGACGTCGTCCACGCGTTCTTTGGGCACATGCTGGAGCACATACTCCACAAAATCGCCGTGCGGGTCAATGACACAGACGCCCTCGCCGTTTTGGATATCTTGCACCGCGAGATTTTGGATAAATACCGATTTTCCGCTGCCCGACTTGCCGATGGTGTAGAGGTGGCGCCGCCGGTCGGCGCGTTTCATGCGCACAATCGTTTCCTCGCTGCGGTACACCGCCCGGCCGAGAACGATGCCTTCAGTCGGCATATTGAGCGGCGGCGGCGCCTTGCGCGCGCCGAGCCAGTTGATGTGCGGAGTTTCAGTGGAGGGCAGCGGCAGGTGCCAGAAGCTGGCCATTTCTTCGGTGCTCGCCACAAAATGATGGTAACTGTCAAACGAGCGGTAAATGGAGTCTTGAATGAGCGTAGCCGGTTTTTTCGGCACCGCCGCCCCAAAGGAGTTGCCGTAGCGGTAGATGTTATACTGGCTGAAAGCGTTGAGAATATTTTCCAGGTTCATCTGGGCCGTTTCCTTGGTCGGGGCCGAGCTCACCAGACGGATGGTAATCTCCACGCCGCCCTGGCTCAATTTTTCCTCCATGCTCTTGACCATTTCTTCCTCCATTTGGGTCAGCTGATATTTTTCCGTTTGGCTGTTTTGACGGGCCTCATCTCGTTTGCTCCACACCGCCTTTTTCCATTTGACGAGGCTGCGCATCAGGGCTCCGCGGCGCGCCACATATTCAAACTTCTGGCCTTCTTTGATGTCGCGGATAAGGTGCACGCCCTGGTGCCGCCAGCGCGCCGAGGCGGGGCGGATAATAAATTGGATAAGCGCCCCCTGATTTTGGGCGATTTTGCTTAAAGGGTTTAAAATCGCGGCCATCGGGTCGCTGTCCAGCTTCTTGTAGGTTTTGAAAGGAAAGGCCGATTTATATTTGAACCACAAATGCGCTCCGACGATGTGGCACTCTGGCTGGAAAATGTTGTAGTCCGGCTCCTCGGTGATCTCCGCGTGCGGGTATTGCGCGTGGATTTGTTGTCCGACGAAAGTTTTCAATTTGTCCGGCACCACCACGTAGAAGGAAATCTTGCCGTCTTTGGTGACAATTTCAAATGCCAGGTGGTCATTGCGACCGCTGAGCCAGCTCACGAGGCCGTGTTCGTGTTTCAGGCCGGCTACGGCGGAAAACAGGGTATCCGCGACCGCGATTTGTTCGCGCACCTTCTCCAGGGTGTCCTCCTGGCCTTTTTGTTGTTCCTCGTTAATTTTTTCCTTAGGGACTTTGATGAGCAGGATAGTTTTGCGAAAGGCTTTGCCCGTCTTGCTTCGGGTCTGCAGAATGGCGCGCAGGATAAATAAAACACCCGCCATGGTCACCATGAGGAGGAATAAGAGGACAACCGGAAAAAAAGCCTGGCTTTGCAGGAGTTGATTCATGGTGTCGCTCTGGGCGGAAAAAAAGTCGGACAAGTTCATAAAATACGACTGCGGGGCCTTCAGTCTGGTGGTTGGCGGAGTGAGATAATCCGGTCAGTTTTTATCTTGGCTTCTTGCTCCAGAAAAAAGCGGTTGATGCCGGGCAGAAGTTTCAGCCACTCCAGAATGAGTTGAAATATTTTTTTTACTTTAACGCGCGTTGACTGCAAAAGTTCACGGATTTTCACCGCGGTTTGTTCCCCTTTCAATTTGAACTCTTGTTTAGCAATCGGAGACAGCCGGTTGTAGGCGTCACCCACCCCGTCTTCCAGAATTTTTTCTATCCTAGCTGTCACCGGGTCGCGCGGTGACGGGACCGGGGAGGCCGGTTTGCGTTTGAGAGCAACCGTGGCAATGCCGGGTGTTTCGGTTTCGCGCTGATCGCGCGGCGCTTCTGGCGGAGCGGGAAGTTCGGCGTTTTCTGGCGGCCCCTCGGCTTCTGGGGCTCTCGGCAGTTCCGACGATTCGCTCACCGGGCGTTCCGCCGCGGGGCTGATTTTTTGTTCTGGCAGGCCATCGGTCATAGTACTGCTAGTATAGCACAATCGGGGCTGGTGAACAACCGCTATCTTTCGGGCCTCACTAGCGAAATTGGGCCGCCCTATTTTCCTCTTAGTTATTTTTTGGTATACTAAAGGCATGAAATATATTTCGCGCCTTGAGCATGAAGGGCTGCAGTGGGTGAACGTCACGCGGCAGACAAAAAAAGAACTGGATGAGCTCGCGGAGCGCTTCAATTTTTTGCCCATTGATTTGGCGGAAAGCGCCCCCTCTTTTCAGCGTCCGAAAATTGTCCGGCGGCCCGGCTACTATTTTATTGTTCTTCATTTTCCGGTTTTTGATCGGGAAACCAAGCGGCTCAGTTTCACGGAAATAGATTTCTTCCTGAATGCCAACTATCTGGTGACGGTGCACGACGGCACCTTGCATCCACTGGAGAGTTTTTTTGCCGCCTGCGCCAAAGAGGAAACCAAGAAAGAGCTCCACTTCACCGGCACCGCCGTGCATATTCTGTTTGAACTTCTGGATACGTTGCTCCAGGCGGTTTTCCCCATCTTGCTGCACGTGAACGAAGATATCAGCGCCGTTGATAAAAAATTGTTTTCCCGAGCGGCGGAACGCCATATTGCCGAAGAAATTTTGCGGCTGAAAACGAATATTGTCACTTTCCGCCGCGCCATGCAGGGGCACAAGACCGTGCTGGAGCGCCTCGTTATGTACGGCGACCGCGATTTGAATCTTTACTCGTATCAGTCCTATATCAATACGCTCCGCGAAGCGGCCACCGAAATTTGGCATATGCTGGACAGCCAAAAAGAAAGCATCAACGCCTTGCACGAAACCAACGAATCAATTCTTTCGCTCAGGATGAATGAGGTGATGAAGACGCTCACCGTTATTTCTGTCATCACCTTCCCCCTTACATTGGTCGCTACCATTTTTGCCATTCGCGCTCCGGCCACGCCCTTGGTAAATGTCCCCTACGGATTTTTCTTTATCTCGTTTCTCACTTTGCTCGGGGCCGCGCTCATGTTGCTCGCGTTTAAGAAAAAGCATTGGCTGTAGTTTCCATACCTCTTTTTTAGTAAGACCACTGACGGGGGGTCTTATTTGACAATTAAACCAAGATGGTGTATAAATGGGTGTTGCTCTTTAAAATTATACGGAGGTGGGGGAGAAAAGCGCTTGGAACAAGCCTTTTCCCCCCTCACTTTCCAGTGGTTTTCACTTGGTGGAAATTGGTATTATTTCTTTGTCACTCTCGTTCCGTCTTTCGTATCCTCAACCACATAGCCCTGCGCTTCTAGTTCTTTACGTAGTCGGTCACTCTCGGCGAATTTTTTCGCAGCGCGAGCAGTATCGCGTTCAGCGGCGAGAGCCGCTACCGCCTTCGGCAAAGCCATTTTTTTCTCTTTCAAATTATTTTTAATTTCCAGCCCAAGTATTTCGTCAAAGTGAATAGCCGTTTTTTGATCCGCCGTTTTTTCATTGATCGCCTTCCAAATAATACCTAATCCACCGGGGATATCCAGGTCGTTATTTATATGCTGGTGAAACGCTTCGTGCAGGGCCTTATTTTCCGGTAATTTTTTTGGCAACGCCCGCACCGCTTGGTAGAGGTGATTCAGCCCGCTCTCGGCCGCCTTGAGTGCTTCCCAGCTAAAGGCCAGTTGTTTGCGGTAGTGGGCTTGTAGCAGGAAATAGCGATAGGCGAGGGGATTAATACCCCTGTCTTTAATAGTTTGTAAGGTAATAAAATTTTCCCCCGACTTTGCCATCTTATCGGCACCAATGAGCAAAAACTCGCCGTGCATCCACACGTTTGCGAGTGGTTTACCAAACGCCGCCTCGCTCTGCGCAATCTCATTGGTATGGTGCACCGGCACATGGTCTATGCCACCGCAATGAATATCAAACGGCTGGCCCAGATATTTGGTCGCCATGGCCGAGCACTCAATATGCCACCCCGGGAATCCAACGCCCCAGGGGCTCTTCCATTCCATCTGGCGCTTTGTAATTGAGGATCCTTCGGCCGCTGTGGCGTCCTCAGGATGAGCGCCCCGTGAGGGGACGCTCAATTTCCATAGCGCAAAGTCGTGAGGATTTTTTTTGTCGCCCATATCTACTCGCGCCCCCGCTTTGAGTTCCTGATTTTTTAAATTTGCCAGCTTGCCATAGTCGGGAAGCTTTGAAGTATCAAAATAGATGCCGTCCGTGGTTTGGTAGGTGAACCCTTTTTTCTCCAGTTTCTTGACCAGAGTGATTTGCTCTTTGATATGGCCGGTGGCTGTGGGGAGTTTGTTCGGTGGCAAAATGTTAAGCTCACCGATGTCTTTCAGAAAGGCCTTAGTATAAAAATCAGCGATCTCCCACGCCGTTTTGCCTTCGCGCTTGGCGCCTTTTTCCATCTTGTCTTCGCCGCTATCGGCGTCGCTTGTGAGGTGACCGACATCGGTGATGTTCATTACATGTTTTACTTGGAGGCCATTGTAGACAAGCGTCCGCTTCAGAATATCTTCAAAAAGGTACGTCCGCAGGTTGCCGATGTGGGCGTAGTTATAAACGGTCGGGCCGCAGGTATAGAGGCCCACGCGTCCCTTTTTGAGAGGCTTCAATTTCTCAGCCTGCCGGGTGAGTGTGTTGTAGAGTTTTATTGGCATAACCCAGCAACAGTGTCATTCCCGCGAAAGCGGGAATCCAGCGTTGATCATAGTTAGCAGATAGATTCCCGCTTTCGCGGGAATGACAGTATGGTAACCCATTTCTAATTAGTTATCAACAGTTCATATACGGCAGAGCCATTTTTTGCTATACTATAAGGAACTAACAAAGATTTATGTTTGGTTTTGGCAGAACAAAATCGTATCTCGGTGTTGATCTCGGCGCGGGCGGGGTGAAGCTTGTTGAATTAAAGGAAGAAAAAAAGCGTCCGGTTTTGTTTACCTATGGCTTCACCACCGGTTCACAAAACGTCCACCACCTGCTTGATAAAAAAGATCTCACTGCGACCCAGCTCATGGAAAAAACGAGTGGCGCCGGGACCGGGAAAGAGGCCGACAATGCTCTCAACCGGGCGTTTATGGTAGACGATGCGCAAGTGGAGCGTTACGCTAATGTCATTCGCTCAGTCTGCGCTGAGGCCAAAGTAAAAACCAAGACAGCCGTGGCCAGCCTGCCGGTTTCAGCTGTATTCCACGCCATTGTGACTTTACCGATGGTCAAAAAGGAAGACTTTGACCGCATTTTGCGGGCCGAGGTAAAAAAACTTTTGCCCTATCCTCTGGAAGAGGTAGTGCTGGATTCGCAAATCATTCCCGGGGCGGAGGGGGCCGTGAGCCAGAAAGTGCTGGTGAATGCCGTGCCGCGCGCCCTGGTGGTTTTTTATACCAAAGTATTCAAGCTGGCCGGTCTCACGCTGGAGTCGCTTGAGCCGGAGTCAGTGGCTCTATCTCGTTCGCTTATCGGCCGCGACGCTGCCACCACCATGCTCATTGATATTGGCGCTGAGCGTACCAATTTTTTCATTATTGATCAAGCCATACCAATCACTCACCACAGCCTGGAGATGGGCGGCAAGCGCATTAACGCCGTGCTGGAGAAGTTGCTTGGTTTAGAACCAGGAATCACCGAACAGATGAAGCGTGATGTTTTTACGCATCTTATTGAGGGTGGAAACAGCGGCAACGGCATTTTGCCGCGCGCGAAGTTTTTGGAGTTTTTCAATTCTATTATTGATCCCATTTTAAAAGAAATAGAGTATAGCCTGGAGCTGTTCCTCCGTCAAAGCGACAACCAAAACAAGCACCCGGAAAAAATAGTTTTAACCGGTGGCGGCGCTCTTTTCCCCTATCTTACCGAAGAAATTGCCAATCGGTTCAAAGTAAAGTGCTACATTGGCGACCCCTGGGGGCGCGTGGTGTACCAAGATGGTCTCCGGCCGATTTTACGCTCCATCGCCCCGCGCTTGGCAGTTTCTATTGGCTTGGCTTTGCGCAATGTGGTATACTAATTTGAGTTTAAACAGGTAGATGGCCTGCGAATAAAAATACCCCTTCCTATGGAAAACAATAAGGTACACGTGCTCTTGGTGGAAGATGACGTTTTTCTGGCCGGAATCTATCAAAAGAAGTTTGAAATGGAGGGGTATAAGATTTCTACCGCTGAAAACGGCGAAAAAGGCTTGGCTGATGCCAAGAAAAAGAAACCCGACATTATTTTACTAGATATTCTCTTGCCCAAGATGGACGGTTTTACCGTCCTCCAAAACCTGAAAGCCGACACTGCCACTAAGAATATTCCGGTAATTCTCCTCACCAACCTTGGCCAGAAAGACGATGTGGAAAAGGGGTTGGAAGCCGGAGCAGCCGATTATCTCATTAAAGCCCACTTCAAACCGTCAGAAATCGTTGATAAAGTAAAGAAGGTTTTGCGTCTCTAAATTGTGGTATGTTAGTTATACAGTCGAAAAGTTATTATATCTTTACGCGGAAGGGGGTGAAGATATGAAAAGACAAGGTTTTACGTTGATTGAATTGTTGGTAGTAATTGCCATCATTGGTTTGTTATCAACCTTAGCCGTCGTCGCCCTTGGGTCAGCCCGAGTGAAAGCTCGCGACTCCAAGAGACTGTCTGATTTAAAACAACTTCAGACCGCGCTTGAGCTCTATTACACCGATCAGAACGCCTATCCGCCAGCGGTGCCTAGCACCAGTCTCCTTGGTGACGCCACTCACGCCTGTTTGAACGCCAGTGGTTTTGGCGCTACCGGTTGCGCGAACGCCTATATGGGACAGGTTCCAACCGATCCGAGTGGCACTTCTGCCGCTCCGATATATTACACCTACACCGTCGCTTCCAGCTCATATTCGGTTGCAGCGACTTTGGAGGGTACGGTTAATAATTTAAGTACCGGTATTACTTTGACTCCGGCTGGTATTGCCGACTAGTCTCTGATACTAAATAGAAATCCTCCGGCTTACGTCGGAGGGTTTTTTATTGTTTATTCATTGCCATTATGCTAGTATAGTGTCATTCTAAACACATTCGCTGCGCTCAGTGTAAACTCCGTGAAGAATCCCTGTCGGCTGTCATTCCCAACTTGATTGGGAATCTATCGCCAAACTCTTATTCAAGTTTACCTCTGGATTCCCGCTGGAGTTTACACTCACGAAAGTGGGTGCGGGAATGACACGCTAAAAATATGTTTTTCTGGTACAGCCTCATTTTTATAGCCGGATTAACGCTCGGCAGCTACCTTAATTCCTGGATGTGGCGAGTACACGAACCCGCCCGCCTCGCTACGCGAAGCGTTGCGGGCGGGAATCGCTTGGGCAGTCGAAGTGTATGCATTCACTGCAACCGGGCTCTGGCTTGGTATGAAAACATACCGCTTTGTAGTTTTTTGGTGCTCCGCGGTAAGTGTCGCACCTGCCGCAAGCCGATTCCGGCAGATTATTTTCTCGTTGAGCTTGTAACCGCGCTGCTTTTTGTGGGGATAACTTATTATCATCTATCTTTGTCGGTGTTCAGCCCCTGGCATTTTTTTCGTGATGTATTCTTCGCCGCGCTTTTGATAGTCGTTTTTATCTACGACCTGAAATATTACATTATTTTACCGGGCCTAGTCTTGGCGGGCGCTGTGGTCGCTTTCATTATCAACATTCGGTATTTAACATTTAGCATTCAGCATTTGGCCATTGGCCTCGCCATTGGCGGCGGTTTTTTTCTTCTGCAATATGTTGTTTCCAAGGGCCGCTGGATTGGCAAGGGTGATATTTATTTGGGGGTAATGATGGGGGCGCTCCTCGGTTGGCCGGTGATCGTGGTGGCATTGTTTCTCTCTTATGTCCTCGGCGCGCTGGTGTCCGTCCCCCTCCTCGTTTCCAAGAAAAAGAATCTGAACTCCGAAGTGCCGTTTGGGACGTTTTTGGCGGTCGGAACGCTCGCCGCCATGTTTTGGGGCGAGCCGATAGTGCGCTGGTATAGTGGTTTACTCAAATAATAAAAATAATTGTCATTCTGAGCAGAGCGAAGAATCTTCCGCTTGTGCCTTAACGAATTGGCTAAAAGGAAGATCCTTCACCCCGACGTACGTCGGGGTTCAGGATGACAGCTAAAAATATGGCTATCGATAAAAAATTACCAGAAAAAGTTAAACGTTTGCGCGCGCAAATTGACGATTTGCGTTATCGGTATCATGTGCTGAACGAACCGGGAATAACGGATGCCATGTATGATGGACTGATGGACGAACTGCGGAAAATTGAGGCCGAACACCCCGCGCTCGCGGCGCCCGATTCGCCGACCCAGCGGGTGGCGGGGCGGCCGGCGGAAAAATTTGAAAAAATTAAACATGCCGTCCCCCAGTGGTCGTTTAACGACGCCTTTGAAGGAAAAGATATTTTGGACTGGGAGGAGAGGATTCTGAAAATACTTGAGAAAGAACTGGGCTCTCGTCCCGAAGATATTTCCTATGTGTGCGAACTCAAAATTGATGGCCTGCATATGGTGCTCACCTATACTAAGGGCCAGCTCGTGACCGCGGCCACGCGCGGTGATGGTACAGTGGGTGAAAATGTGACCCAGAATATCAAAGCGATTCATAGTGTGCCTTTGAAACTCGCCGAACCGGTTGATCTCATTGCGGAAGGCGAAGTCTGGCTGGGGAGTGATATGTTGAAAAAGATAAATGAAGCTCGTGAGAAATCTGGAGAGCCGATGTTCGCCAATCCCCGCAATGCCGCGGCCGGCACCATCCGCCAGCTTGATTCAAAAATCGTGGCCGAAAGAAAATTATCCCTGACGGTCTACGACATCTCCAGCGGCAATGCGCCGGACATGCAGGCAGGAGAGCTCAATCGCCTCAAAGCCCTTGGTTTTTTGACTGATAGCAATTGGCGGGTGTGCCAATCGGTGGAGGAGATAATGAAATTTTACCGTGAGTGGGAAGGTAAAAAGAACTCCCAACCATTTTGGATTGACGGTGTCGTGATCAAGGTCAATCAGAAAAAATATCAGAATGCTCTTGGGTTTACCGGCAAGGCGCCGCGCTGGGCGATCGCTTTCAAGTTTCCGGCTGAGCAGGGGACGACAAAAATAAAAGAAGTTTATTGGCAGGTGGGGCGCACGGGCGCGCTTACGCCGGTGGCGCTAATGGAGCCGGTTAAACTGGCCGGCACTACCGTAACTCACGCCACGCTCCATAATTGGGATGAGATCGGGCGGCTCGGCGTGAAAGTAGGGGATCAGGTGGTGGTGGAAAAGGCTGGCGACATTATTCCGAAGGTGGTCAGGGTGCTGGAGAAGATGCGCGACGGGAGCGAGAAACCGGTAAAAAAACCAGTAAAGTGTCCGCTCTGCGGCGGAGAAGTAGGCAAGCGCGATGCCGCCGGGGTGACCCTGAGCTGTTTGAACCCGCGCTGTTTCGCGCAAGAGCTTGGCCGACTGATACATTTTGTCGGTAAAAAGGCATTTGACATTGATCATCTGGGCGAAAAAATTGTGGAGCAGCTGGTGAACGCAGGTATCATCAAGGACGCCGCCGACCTGTTTACTTTGACCGTCGGCGATCTTCAGCCGTTGGAGCGCTTTGCCGAAAGATCCGCCCAGAATTTAATCAGTTCTATCGCGGAGGCCAGAGAGATTGCTTTGGCCAAATTTATTAATGCACTGGGTATTTCCAATGTCGGCGAGGAAACATCGGAGGACTTGGCGGAGCATTTCGGGACTTGGGAAAAAATCGCCTCGGCCACCGAAGATGATTTGTATCAGGTCAATGGCGTGGGTGAAAAAGTGGCGAAATCTATTTTAGAATATTTTAACGATAAGAAAAATTTGGCGTTCGTGGAAAAATTGTTGGCTAATGGCGTTAAAATAAAGAAACCAGAAACCAGAAACCAGACAGTTGGTAAGTTGGGCGGGCAAATTTTTGTCTTGACCGGCACCTTGGGCTCGTTATCGCGTGATGAAGCGAAAGAGAAATTAAAATCGCTGGGGGCGGCGGTGAGTGAATCGGTGAGCAAAAAAACCACCGCGGTCATCGCGGGCGCGGCGGCGGGGAGCAAACTCGCGAAAGCGGAGCGTCTGGGGGTAAAGATAATAGACGAAGCTGAATTTCTGCGGTTGCTAAAAATGTGATATACTACATTATCTATGTTGCGCTACATCCGTTGGTTTAAGGATCTGACAATTGCTGACATACCATCGGTCGGCGGGAAGAACGCCTCGCTCGGCGAAATGTATGGCAAACTGACTTCTAAAGGCCTGCCAGTGCCTAATGGTTTTGCGTTGACCGCCGGGGCGTATTGGGCTTTTATCAAGGGCAATAAACTGGACAAAAAAATCAAAGCCACAGTCAAAGACTTGAACGTAAAAAATATTAAACTTTTGAGCAAAGCGGGGTCAAAGGTGCGGGGTCTGATTTTAAATGCCACTTTCCCGAAAGACGTGGAGGTGGAAGTGAAACAGGCTTATCGCCAACTCTCTAAAGACTGCGGCCAAGCCAATGTGGACGTGGCGGTGCGGAGTTCCGCCACTGCCGAAGATTTGCCGGACGCCTCTTTTGCCGGTCAGCAGGAGAGCTATTTGAACGTTCGTGGCGAAAGAGAATTGCTCCTGTCCGTGAAGAAATGTATCGCCTCGCTTTTTACCGATCGGGCGATTTCTTATCGCGAGGCCAAAGGTTTTGACCACATGGCCGTCGCACTCTCTGTCGGCGTCCAGCAAATGGTGCGCTCGGATATGGCCTCGTCGGGAGTAATGTTTACTTTGGACACCGAATCCGGCTTTAAGGGCGTGGTGCTCATCAACGGCGCCTATGGTCTCGGCGAATATGTCGTGAAGGGCCGCGTGACGCCGGATCAGTTTTTTGTTCATAAAGAAGGCGTTAGTAAAGGGTTTAAATCCATCATCAGCCACCGTCTGGGCAGCAAAGAAGTGAAATTAGTTTATGGCCCTGGCGGAGGCACCAAGCAAGAAAAAGTATTGCTGGCGGATCAGCGTAAATATTGTTTGACCGACGACGAAGTGGTACAGCTCGCCCAATGGGGCAGGCTAATTGAAGAGCATTATGGCCACCCGATGGATATTGAATGGGCCAAGGACGGCGTCAGCCGCAAACTATTTATCGTTCAGGCTCGTTCCGAGACCGTCAAATCGCGCGCGCCGGTGAATGTGATGGAAACCTATCGTCTCAAGAAGCGCGGCCCGGTAATTTTGGAAGGCACCAGCGTGGGGCAGAAAATCGGGCAGGGCCGCGCGCGCATTATCAACAACCCGTCACAGATGAAAGAGTTCAAGGCGGGTGAAGTTTTGGTCACGCGTATTACCGATCCAGATTGGGAACCGGTGATGCGCATCGCGGGCGCCATTGTCACCGAACAAGGCGGCAAGACCTCGCACGCCGCCATTGTGTCGCGCGAGCTGGGTATTCCGTGCCTGGTCGGGGCCAAAAAAGCCCGTCAGCTGGTCAAGCCGGGCGCAGAGGTCACGGTGTCTTGCGCCGAAGGCGAGGTCGGCTATCTCTACCGGGGACATTTGCCGTTTGAGGTGGAGAAAATTGAACTGAAGAAGCTGGAGCCCACTAAAACCAAAATCATGATGAACGTCGGCAATCCGGACCGCGCTTTCAACCTGTCGTTTATCCCGAACGACGGCATCGGCCTGGCGCGCGAAGAATTTATTTTCACCAATTTCATCAAAGTTCACCCGCTGGCCTGCGTGCATTATCGTGATATTAAAGACAAAAAAGTCAAGAAGCAAATTGATGAGCTGACACCCGGCTACTTTGCCCAAGGCGGGAAAGGCCGCCCGGACAAATCACAATTTGTCGTGGACAAATTGGCCGAAGGCATCGCTTTTATCGCCGCCGCTTTTCAGGGCAAAGACGTGATTGTCCGTTTGTCCGATTTCAAAACTAATGAATACGCCACGCTCATCGGCGGCGCCGATTACGAACCGAAGGAAGAAAACCCTATGCTCGGCTGGCGCGGCGCCTCGCGGTATTATGATGAAAAATTCAAACCCGCCTTTAAATTGGAATGCGCCGCCATCAAAAAAGTGCGCGAAGAGTGGGGGTTGAAGAATGTCATTGTCATGATTCCTTTTTGCCGCACGGTGGAAGAAGGGAAAAAAGTTTTGGCCACGATGAAAGAGTTCGGGCTGGAGCGCGGTCAAAACGGTCTGGAGGTTTATGTAATGTGTGAAATTCCGGCTAACGTCATCTTGGCCAAAGAATTTAGCGAGATTTTTGACGGATTTAGCATTGGTTCCAACGACCTCACCCAGCTCACGCTTGGTGTGGATCGCGATTCAGCTCTTGTCTCCCACGTGTATGATGAAAATAATTTAGCAGTGAAAAAACTTATCCGCGATGTCATTCAAACCGCCCACCGATACAAGCGCAAAGTGGGCATTTGCGGCCAGGCGCCGAGCGATTACCCAGAGTTTGCCGAATTCTTGGTGCAAGAGGGGATAGACAGCATCTCACTCAATCCCGACACCATTCTCAAAACCAGAGTGCGCATCGCGGCCATGGAGAAAAAAGTGGGTGTTCGCGTCGCGGCGAAACCACTGCCGGCTCTGGCCAAGACCGCTTCGTTTATTGGGTTGCTATTTTTCTCTTTGGTATTGGCCGGTTTTTCTTGCCAGGCTATCAGTGACCGTGAAGTGCAGGATCAAATAAAACAGCAAGTCCAGGAACAGTCAATATTAGCCAAGTATCAGATCCGCCAGGAATTGCAGGCCAAGATGGAAGCTGACAGGAAAAAAGAGCGCAGCACCTATACTGAATCCGCTTTTGCTAAATTTTCCTTAAATTACCCCAGCTCTTGGCAGGTAAATAGTTTGGCCAACGGCGTGAAACTCTCTGATGCCGATCAGGAATTTTTCCAAGTTTCATTTAAAACTGGATCGGTAGCGCCCGCCACGTTCAATGTTACCACTACTTTGCGTTGGGGTTTTCCGTCCAAAGAATTCTTAACGGCCCGAGATGGCCAGGATATACAAGTTATTGAGATCTATCCGACAGGTTTTAAAAAGAAAAATCCTGAGTTCGTTCTGTCTGGCAGTAAGACCTATTTCAACGAAATTCTAGGGAGTATCAAAGAATTTACCGGCAAGTAATAAACCCTGCACCGCTCTGGTGCAGGGTTTATTTTCAATCTTCCAATCTTCGCTTACTGCGTTACCGCTGGGGTGGTCACTGGGGTTGGGGCCGGAGTTGGAGCAGGTTCAGTTGGCTTCAACTTCATCGCGGCTTCTTTGGCGGCTTGCATCGCTTTCAGAGCGGCCTCGCGGGCGGCGGTGAAGTCTGCCTGAGCTTTCTGGACGGCAGTCTTGTAGTTTGCTCGGGCCTTCTCTAAAGCGGCCTTGTAAGCTTCGTTGGCGGCTTTGATGGCGGCGCTAAAAGCGGTATTTTTTTCTTTACGTTCGGTTTTCATTTTTTCTCGTTCATCCTTTAGTTTTTCGGCAGCTTCTTTGCGGGCCTCTTTGGCTTTTTCCAGAGAGGCCTTGTTGGCTTCACGGGCGGCCTTCAGAGCCTCTTCGGCTTTCTGGCGGTTTTCTTTGTTTTGTTCTTGGGTTTTGCGGAAATCCTCCCGGGTTTTGAGTAGGTTGGTTTTGGGGTCAACGGTAGTTGGCGCCGGGGACGGAGTGGTGGGGGCAGTAGCGCCGGTATCTTGAGCCATGGCCGGCAGAGCGGTGAACAGGACAGAGATTGATAGGAGTGTTGAAAGTAGTTTTTTCATAGATAGTAGTATTAAAATTGAACTTTTCCTATTGTTCGACCTTTGAATGTTTCTACTAGAATATACACAAGAATCTCGTGAAAGTTACCGATTTCATAAGTATACCATGCCCGCCCTGTTTTTACTATGATTTGTTTTTATCGTCCATGTACTGATATATTGTTTTTGAGATGTCTTGAATAGTCCCTGCCAGCTTATCAAAATCGGTTCCTTTGGTCATAACGCAGAGCAGGTAAGGGTGCCCGGGGTAGTAGACAATACCGCAGTCGTGCAGTTCTTTTCCAGTGGTAGTATCATTGGGGTCGGTGCCGAAATTGCGTTCGCCAAATTTTTGAGCGACGGTAACGGTGTTTGGCACTCCGCCCTCAATACCGCGAGGGAAATCCGGTTTGCTTAAAAGCGCCAGGGCTTTCTCCGACATCGCTCTGGTGAGATAAGAGGAATTGTAAAGGACTCGGAAGAAATTGACGTATGATTTTACGGTCATGTAGTCCTTGAGGCTGTCTTGCACATCGGGGGGGATGGAAATGCCCAGATCGGAGTAGACATCATCCAGCACTTTACTATCTACGGCGTTCACCAAAAGCGGCAGAGCGTTATTGTCCGAGTTGACGATCATTCTTTCCAGAAGATCGTCAACGGTATAGGCGCGGCGGGGAGTGAGCGTTGTGCGTGGTTTGTAATATTCCAGAGTATTCAAGTCGTAGCTGCCGTCGTACACGATTTTTTTAGAAAGAATTTCCGGCTGTTCTTCAGCGAGCTTGAGGAAAGCGATGAGTGTCGGCACTTTCATGAGGCTGGCCGGGAAATAGGTGGCATTCGGGTTAATGCCTAGCCACCGGCCATCGCGCGTGTCAAAGTAAACGGAAACGTTTGTTGCTTGGTGAGCGTAAATTTTATTGGCAATAATGTTCTCAATTTTCGTCTTAAGAGGCAAGAATTCCGTATTCGCTTTTTTCGTCGTAAGGTCGCAGGCAAGCAGGGGGTCAATGAAGCGGTAGGCACTTTTTTCACTTAGCGTGCTTTGGCGGATTTGTCCCAGCGAAGACTCGCCACCCGTTATCTGGTAGTGTCTGTATTCAAAAAAGACGCCGGCCAAAAAGAATATGATGGCGACGAGAATGAGCTGCCATTTATTCAGTATTTTCGCAATAAAGCCAGGCATAATCATTAGAGCTAGTATAACTCTTTGGCAGGGGGGAGGCAATGAGGCGAAGTGGAAACCCGGGTATGCCAAAGTTTATAAATTACGATAGATATCGTGCTTGCCAATGGAGATAAACAAAATATCGCCATTTTGTTGGTGTTCAAAAATGATTCGGTGGCCACCCGTGATGGAGATTGACCACAAGCCTTTAAGTTTACCCTGGAGGGCGTGGAGCCGGAGGGATGGGTGGAGAGGGTTATCCTTAAAGATCCTTTCTTTTTTGGCGGCCAGCAACATCAGTTCTTTCGGCAACTTTTTCAACTCGGCCGCGAACTTAGAGGAGTACAAAATTTCGGTTACCATCATACCAGATCAGCGAGCGACCGGGCTTTAATTGATTTGCCGGCGCGGTATTCTCTCCGGGCGGCGCGCACTGTTTTTAACAGTTCCGCCTCGGAAACTGAGTCGGCGTCTTCCTTGAAAAGATGTTTGATGTATGAGCTTACTGAACCAAACCCGCGTTTTTTGGTAAGATTTTTCATTTGCCGCGCATCGGCGGCGGGAAGGGACAGGCTGACGACTTGGCGCATATGATTTTAATAAAAAATTATACCGTAATTGTATTACAGTTGTAGTACAGTGTCAAGCGGTGGGTTGTGTATAAACTAAAAGAGCCCTCAGTTTATGGTAAAGGCCCCACTCTGTAAGAGATTTTGCGTACTTGTGCGTGGTGTATGGGACGAAGTGGGAACGTGGGTTTGGACAAAACAAATATAATCATGTATAATCAAATATAGATAATATAAGTGATAAAAATATGTCTAATTTTAGCAAAAGATTGACGTTCACCCCAGAAATAACTCATAAAATTTATGGCCTCATCTCCCAAATTGATGAATTAAAAGGCCAGTGGAAAATGGGGGCGAATTTGTCGCCTCAAACTTTAGGTATGCTAAAAAGATCGGTAATTGTAACTTCTTCAGGCGCATCCACCCGTATTGAGGGCGCACGGTTGACTGATGAACAGGTGGCAAAATTGTTGAAGGGGTTAAAAATTCAAAAGTTAATTACTCGCGATGAGCAGGAAGTAGCTGGTTATGCGGAGCTTTTAACTAATGTTTTTGATTCATATAAAAAGTTAGAATTTACCGAAAGCACCATTAGGCATTTTCATGGTGAACTCTTAAAGTACTCCGAGAAAGACACTCGCCATCGTGGAGAATATAAATTTGGTAGTAATCGGGTTGAAGCCAGAGATGAAAATGGCAATGTCATCGGTGTACTATTTGACCCCACACCGCCACATTTAGTTGCCAAAGAAATGAACGAACTATTAGAATTTACATTAAATGTTTTGCGTAAAAAAGAAGTTCATCCACTGATTATCATCGGTAATTTTATCTTTGAATTTCTGTCCGTTCACCCTTTCCAAGATGGAAACGGACGTACTTCGCGTGTACTTACAAATTTATTGCTACTCAAAAACGGCTATGAATATATGCCGTATGTTTCGCACGAGAAATTGATTGAGGACAATAAAAATGAATATTACCTTACCTTAAACAAATCGCAAAAAACATGGAAAACGAATACGGAGGATATTAGTCTATGGTTATTATTTTTTCTCACTATTTTATTAAAGCAAACCCAAATGGCGATTGGATTGTTATCCAAAGAATCAATCCAAAATTTACTATCCGAAAAGCAACTGGCTGTTTGGAATTATTTTAATGAGCACGAAATTGTTACACCCAAAAAATTGCGGGATAATCTTAAAATTGCCGTACCGACAGTAGCGCAGATTTTAACCAAGCTGTTAGAAATGAAAAAAATTGAACGAATGGGAAAAGGACGAGCGACGAGGTACAAAGTAACCTAGTTTTTTTACTAATTCGCTCGAAAAAACAATTTGAGATTGTTTTTTGCTCACTCATTTCGTAAATAAAATAACCCGGCCAGTTTATGGTAAAGGCCCCACTCTGTAAGAGATTTTGCGTACTTGTGCGGGGGCTAGTGGATGATGTTAGAACCTGTTTTAGAGGAAAGGCCGGTGTTTTCGTGATTCCGAGTTTTGTGGAGTAGTCCTTGGATTATTGCCGAGCCAGCAGCTCAAAATCCTGCTCCGTGATATCACCGGGAATCGTGTGCACGATATTCCCTTGTTTATCAATCAAGATGTGGGTATTGGTGAATTGAATTCCGTATAGTTGCCCGACTCGACCGCTATCAAGCGCGATTGGAAAAACAATACCGTAAGAATTGACAAAATTTGCAACGGTGGCCGGATTCTCACGCAGGTTGATGCCGATGACGGCCACTTGATCTTTATATTGTTTGGATAATTCGCTAATCTTGGGCATGTCGCGCTGGCAATTGGGACACCACGAAGTCCAAAAATCCAGGATTACCGGCTGCTTGCCCCGGAAGTCGGCGAGGCTTACCGTGCCGCCGCTCAAAAGCGGCAAAGAAAAATTTGGCGCTCCGCTGCTATTGAGAGCGGCTTGATAACCAGAAGCGTGTGAAGCTGTATAAGCAGAATTAGTAGTTGACACACTGCGCGTGTAACCGTTCGAATTGCTCACTCGGGGGTGTGCCAAATAACGAATTAATCCGAACCCGGCGACAACGGCGACAATAATTAGCCAACCTTTATTTTTCATAGGGTTACAAATAATTCAATAATTTGTTGTAGTTAATAAAATTGAACGTATTGTAAAAAAATGGTACCCACGCGCTTAAATTATTCGTCAAAAGCAGTATTCCTAAAAAAACTAAAAAGATGCCGCCAACAAAAGAAACCGTGTCAAGGTATCGGCTGATTTTGTGAATATAGGCGGCGGCCGAACCAATGCCAAGCGCCACCAGGAGAAACGGAACGGCAAGGCCGAGGGAAAACACAAATAACAAAAACGCGCCCTGGACAAGCGTAGCATACGCTGCGGCTAGTGTGAGGATGGTCCCCAAAATTGGCCCCACACATGGTGTCCAGCCGAGGGCAAACACCATACCAAAAATGAACGAGCTAGAGGGTCGGCCCGGCTTTAAGGCGCTGACATGAAACCGTTTATCGCTATTAAAGAGTGGTATCCGTAAAAGATGCATCATGTAAAGCCCGAAGATGATGATGAAAATTCCACCGAGACGAGAGAGCCAGTGTCGGTACTCTGCGAGCAGTACCCCGCCGAGCCCAAACAGGCTCCCGAGCACAATAAACACTAGGCTAAAACCAGCGATGTACCAAAGACCATTAAAAAATATTTTCCACTTGGCAATTTTTGCTTTATTCGGATCTTTAAGGTCGCCCAGGGCTACTCCGCTGATAAAACCTAAATACCCCGGCACAAGTGGTAGGGTGCAGGGAGCGAGAAAGGTAACCAAGCCGGCAATGAATGATGAAAATATAAGCGCCAAACTCATACCAACTGTTTTTTATGTTCCTCTGATAAGGCATGCTTAATAATTGCGATGTTGCAACTTTTATGGGCCGAACACCATGCCTGGCATTTCTCTGCAATTTTTCTGCTTTCGTATTTCAATTTGCACTCAGCGCACTGGTATAACTCACAACTTTTATTTTTTATGATGTTGACCATAGCTTGGCTTTCTATTTACTACTCCAGCGATGTAATTTTTACTTGGATAATTTGATCAAATAACTAAATGAAATTATAGTCAATGTTATAAGTGCTATTGCGTATTTATAAAAGTAGTAAGACCAGTTCTTTTTTTTCAAAATCAAGAGATAGGTGAACCATCCGCTCGTGAGCAGCAAGAACACCCCCATTATTTGGTGCACAATAATCGGCATACCGTGCCCTTGATACAAATTGAGTGCGATAACCCAGTCTGGCGAATTGGCAACCAGATTTTCAAGCGGTGAAGTCAAGTGGAAGTATCCGTCTACAAAAATTACCGGCAATACTATGTAATCTGAAACAGCTGCTTTTCTTTGCCAGGCAATGAATCCGGCAGCCAGGAGTACCAAGATTGGTAAAATAATTTTTGGACCTAAGCTCAAATCAAAGTGCTCGTTTACGACAAAAAACGTAGCAATAAATGTTGCGAGTAAAATGGCATACGAGTCTGTTATAATTTTTAATACCCCTTTCCTCATAAAACCATGGTTACGCCCCAACTTTAGCGGTGCAGCCACAGGTGCAGCTTCCGTCCCCATTGGTGTGTTCATGGCCGCATTGAGTGCAGGTCATAGTAGTACATGTTAAAAAATAAATCCTCTTATTATTTGATACCGAGTAGCTGGCTGAGCTTGGATTTATCAAAACCGAGTACCATCTGTCCGTCAATATCAATGACCGGCACGCCCTGTTGGCCCGAGCGATTGATCATTTCCTCCGCGGCTGCCTGGTCGGCTGCCACGTCTATTTCGGTATAAGCGACATTGTTTTCCTTAAAAAAGGCTTTGGTCATTTTGCAGAAGCCGCAAGTAGGCGTGGTGTAGATAAGAACTTTCGGTATATTCGACATAGGCGAATAATCAAAAATAAAATTGTTTAGCTACAAATGAGTTTTTCGAGTTGTTTGGTAAATTCGTTTCGAATAAGCTTGTAACAAATCATACTGCCCACCCGTTCAGTTTCAAAATAACCGTTATCACGCATGATTTGCAGATGGTGTGAAACAGCATTGACACTCATATCCAGGCTTTCGGCGATGTCAGAAACACAAGCCTCCCCATACTCAAACATAAAGCATAAAATACGCAGGCGAGTGGGGTCACCTGCCAACTCAATAAGACGAGCCTTTCTCACCATTTCTGGCTTGAGGGGGATTTTTTTATAGCTTGGTTTCATATAGATGGTACTTCTAGTAGAATATTACTATATTCCAATATATATTGGAATACTGGTGTCAATATATACCTGTGGATAAAACACGAACAAAATAAAAAAGGCCTTGTTCATACAAAGCCGCATTTGGCGGGTCGGACGGGACTCGAACCCGCAACCTTCTCCGTGACAGGGAGACGATCTAACCAAGTTGATCTACCGACCCAAAAGTATTGATTGTGCCTCTTCGGCACACCCGCCGATGAGGCGGGCTACCGACCCAAATAATAATGTTATGGTGACTCAAAGTATATCGAAATTTGTCTATTATGTCAATCCTGTTTTTAGCCCTGAATCCGCCTGCGGCGGATTGTTACTCCCTGCAAAATCTACTTGGCTTGAGCCCGTAGATTTTGGGCGAGTAACAAAAAGGCCCTGGAAGTGCTCGGCAATAGGCAAGAAGCGAAGGAGGGGGCGCTTCCACCACATGCCAAACACTTTCAAGGCCTTTATGGCAACAGGGTGATTATAGCAGATTTTTTTCGCCTGTCAACCGGAATCGTGTGGATAATTTAGCGGGCGGTTTCTACGATTTTTTTGAACAAAGCGGGGTACTTTTCCGCAATGGTGGAGAGTATTTTGCGGTCCAAGCCAATCTGTTTTTTCTTGAGAAGACCGATGAGTTTGCTGTAGCTTAAACCGAGATCGCGCACAGCGGCATTGATGCGCACGTTCCAGAGCTGGCGATTCACTCGCTTTTTGGTGCGGCGGCCGACAAAAGCGTGGGCTCCAGCTTTCATCTTGGCCACTTTGGCCACCTTAATTTTGGACTTGCGGCCCCATTTGTATCCCTTGGTATGCTTGAGAATGCCGCGGCGGCGTTTGGCGTGGAGCAGGCCGCCCTTAATGCGTGTCATAGTAGATAGGAATTAGGAATTTGGTAAATTGATCTGCATGATGCGGTTGAGCCGGGTACTCGTCACCACATCGGATTTTTTGTTGCGGCCCACTTTGCCGCTTTCACGGGCGTTGAAATGGTTTTGCCCCGCGGTGCGTTTCATAATTTTTCCGGTTTTGGTTCTCTTGAACCGTTTAGCGGTGGCTTGGTGGGTCTTTAATTTAGGCATACATTTGTTTAGCAATTAAGCTTTAGCAATGATCGTGGTTACCTTGTTTGCTTGTTTTTCCGCCGCTTGCTCGGAGCGGACCGGCACCAGGGCGTGCACGTCAGCGACAAATTTTTTGATCATGTCAAACGCCATACCCGCTTGTTGATTTTCCCGGCCGCGCAGGATTATTTCTATTTTAACCTTGTTGCCGTCATTTAAAAATTTTAAGGTTTGGGTTTTGCGAATCTCCAGATCGTGCGTCCCAATGCGCAGTGACAATCGCACGCCTTTGATTTCTACCACATGCTGGTGGGCTTTGGCAATGCGTGCTTCTTTTTCTTGGGTGTAGCGGAATTGTCCAAAATCAATGATCTTCGCGACCGGCGGGGTGGACTTTGGGTTGATCTCCACCAGATCAACGCCCTGCTCTTGAGCCAAGGCCAGGGCCGCGCTGGTTTTCATGACACCCAAATTGGCTCCCGCTTTGTCCAGCACCAAAACTTCGGGAGAAGTGATGCCCAGGTTAAAGAGGTACAGCTTCTTTGGTTCTTCTTTTTTACGGCGGTGGGTGATGCGCATAATTTTTTTGGTGGAAGTGGCGAGAGTTGAACTCGCGTCCAAGAAAGGTTTCCGTAACTATCTCCATACTCAGTTCACTTTGGTATTTCAATTGCTGGTCAGAAAATGAACAAAACGCCAGCAACCTAGCTTAAGGTCCGCCGGTTGGCGGATTCACGAGCCGGTCTGTAAGCGCAGAGACGGTCGCTACGCTTCGTGGGTTACACCGAGGTCGCACTACGAAGCCTTATGCGTTCGATGGGTAACGGCTATTAAGCCATTGCCGGAGCAAAAGCGAAGGCGTTGGCCAAATTGGCAACACTAGCTTTTACTTTTGATAGAAAGTTTGCACTTACTATAGTGTCCATACAATTTACGTGGCTATGGACAGTCACGGTATGCAAGTTAAAGAACTCTTTCCTGTCGAAACCGGTCACTCCCAGTTAAGCAGCTTAAGCAAGGCAAGCAACTTAAGCACATTAAGCAATTGCTTGCTTACTCTGCCTACTCTGCTTAAGCTGCTTATTCTGTCTCTCGTCTAACCTCGCGGTCAAGATCTCGTTTTTTGATCGTTTCGCGCTTGTCGTGGAGCTGTTTTCCCTTAGCCAAGCCGATCTTTACCTTTATAAGGTGTCCGGAAGTATACACGCTTAAAGGGACGATTGTCAAGCCTCTTTCCTCCAATTTCCCGCGTAAATAATTGATTTCGCGTTTTTTGAGCAGGAGGCGGCGGCTAGCCGTTGGATCGTAGTCGGCTAATTTACCCGCAAATGCATAGGGGGAGATGTGCGCGTTGAGGAGCGTTGGGTTGCCCCCCGCAAAGACCACATAACTACCTTTAAGGTTTATCTGGCCATTTTTGACCGCTTTGACCTCGGGGCCGGACAGCGCAATGCCGGCCTCGTAGTCTTCCAGAATTTCATAATCAAAGAGGGCTTTTTTGTTGTCAGCGAGAGTAGCCATATGCGCCCATTGTAGCATAATTTAGCTAAACTGCAACGGGTAAAGTTGCTTTGGCCGCGCTGTTGGTATATACTTCCCACTACGAAATTATGTCACTGCGCACACCAATTTCTTTTCACCCCAAATTAGCTGCCGCCCTAGATTTGCTCTTTGGGTTGGTTTTAATATGGTGGGTAGGGCGTATTGGCACGCTCTGGCTCTTCGGAATCTGGTGGCTGTTCCGCGCCGTGTGGTGGTTCGCTCTTGTTGAGTGTATGTACTATCCGCCGTTTTTGAGTCGTCTGCGGCATTGGGCCACTCTCGCGGTGTTTAATCTGGGCGCTTTATTTTTTATTATCTTTGTTGATAGCGCTCTGGCTCGCTACCTCGTTAAAGGTATCATTTTATTGGTTCCGCTCGTGAGTTTTCTCCTCATTCCGGAGCACGCCGATCAGCTGTCAATGTTTGCGAAGCCCGAGCGCCGTTGGCGGTTCCTCATGAGCGTGTTCGCGCTGGCCGGTTTCTGGTCGGGCGCTTTTGCTCTCAGCGCGTTTGGGGTGGCGGACACGAATTTTCTCCGCCTCTCGGTTGGGCTCACGGCCGCCGTCGTCACTGTGGCCGTCAGTTGGTGGTGGTGGCGCGAGTATGGTCTGTCGTATGGAAAAAATTTTTGGTTTTCTAGCGGCGTGCTCGGTCTCGTCATTTTTGAAATATCCTATTGCGTCGCTCTCTGGCCCCTGGGGTATCTGGTAAGCGGCCTGGTGGTGGTATGGCTGTGGTATCTGCTGTGGCTATTACTCCGTTTTTCCCAAACGGCCGAAGGCATTAACTGGCGCCGTCAGCGTTTTTTCCTGAGCGCGAATGCGCTTCTGTTCACGCTGTTTCTCATTTTTATAGCCCGTTGGAAGTAAATGTCATTCAGATCCCGACTCAGTCGGGAGAAGAATCTTCCGCTTATGCCCTTACCATACGCGATTGGCGACGCATAATTTGAAGATCCTTCACATTCGTTCAGGATGACAACATAAAAAATATATGTCTTTCCCTCCGCACTTACCCCCACCCGTCTGCAGCGTGTCTCGTCACCATCAGTGGCAACGCCTGAAAATTATCGGTGTCGCTACCTTTTTTGGTTTAAGCGCCGGTGTCTCCGGCGCCGCCGTGCTCCTGGGGTGGATTTGGCCCTGGTTTGGCAGCGAAGACACCTATTTGAGCGCCCGCCATCCGGGCATCCTGGCCCGCCAAAGCGTTGAGGATCAAGCCGTAAGCCGGATGGCGGAAAAGGTATTTGCTCTTTATCAAAAATCCAGCCTGCAGGGCGGTGTCCGGTTGCTCAGTTCCGCCGACCACATCGCTGACGGCGTTGTCGGCGTTACCTCCGGCTGGCTCATTGCTTATCTGCCTCAGTTTGACGGCCGCTTTCGGGACTGGGCGATCAGTGGCCCCAACGGAACGCTCTATCGCGCCGTCAAAGTGTTGGCGGATAAACGATCCGGGGCGATATACGTAAAAATTGCTCGTTTTGAATCAGTCAATTCTTCTTCCGCGGCGGAACAGTTCAAAGTGGCCACGTTCGCGGAGGTGCCGGAGAAATTTGATGACGTGTTCGTGCGTCAGGGGGGGCGATGGTTTGCCACCTTCTCCGTCGGCGCTGCCGAAACCGTTTCTGCCGATAGCCGGCTTGACGCGGTCCCGTCACCCGGCGCCGGTCTCGCGGCTCCGTTTAAAAACGGATCGCTCGCCATTGACGCGCAAGGCAATCTGATCGGCTTGGTGGTAAATGATAACGCGCTTCTGCCCATCACCCCGCTTACACGGGTCTTAGGCGGCATTGAGGATCGCACCCGCATCACCTATCAGACGCTCGGCGTAGAGGGCTGGTATAGCGGCGACCGGCCGTTCTTCGTGAATGGGGAACAGGTCGCCGGGTTTTTGGTGAACCGGGTGGTAACTCCAAAAAGCCTGCTCAAAAAGGGTGACATCATTCTGGAAGTCAACGGCCGGCCCATGGCGCAGCAGAATTTGTGGTATACTATAGGAGACAAGACCGTGCGTTTAAAAATAATGAGAAATAATAAAGAGTTAGAAATTGAAGCGATGCCGGTGGAATTGTAATTGTCATAGTGATATATATTGGTGTAACCAATGATATCCAGAGGAGAATCTCGGAGCACAAGCAAAAGTTGGTTGAGGGGTTTACCCAACAATACAATTGTACTAAGCTAATCTACTACGAAGATTTTTCTGACATTAACGAGGCAAT
>JACRFW010000028.1 GCA_016234265.1 Candidatus Magasanikiibacteriota bacterium | reverse complement strand
TGACGGCATCGCGTTGCTCGGGCTTGTAGACAAATTCCCGCTGGTACTTCGGTCGAATATCGAGCTTACCGCCGTAAGCCACCACACCCTCTTCATCACTGTCTTTGTAACCATCAAATACTTTCCGCACAGAAATTCTATGTAAATCAATTTTCATATTATTTTTTTACTTTTTTATTTTTTATAATTATTCGTGCGTAAGTTGCTTTACGATTAACAATAGCACCTACATATTTTTTATGCTGTTCATCAAGATAAGTAGGAATACCTTGTAAAAGTGCATCTGATTTTTCCCTCTTATCAGCAAGCAACCCTATAATCTCAAACTGATCAGGATTATATTTATCAACGAAAGTAATTGGCACTCCCATGAATCCCTTGTAGTCCATTGGAATTTCTAGAACCCTGGGGACTTCGATGGCTTCAAAATTGTCATACTTCGGATATTCTTTCAGATTATATTTTTTATATAAAGTCAGTTCTTCGTGTCTTTTCGTGGTATCTAAATTTGTAAACCACATAATCCGACCCATGCTAAAATATTGCACTCCATTCTCAATTTTCTTTCTTGACTCTGTTGGGATGTCATAATCATCTGGAACCTGAAACCACTTTGTGCCACCGTTATCATAACCAAGCCACAGTTTGTTGTCTTTTATCAATTTAAAAAATTCTTTATATGTAATTGCGTTTTGGTCACCAAGAATTATAAATTTCTTTTTATACTCCACCAATTGCGCCACATACTCACGAAAAAGTGAAAATGGCGGGTTGGTTACGACTATATCCGCCTCTTTGAGCAGTTCAATGCACTCCTCACTGCGGAAATCTCCGTCACCCTTAAGCGTAGTGGCAATGTTGGCATCGTTTTTTAAAAGCCACTTCACGTCGGCAATCCCCACCGCGCCGTCTGCGTTGGTGTCGGTTACTTCATTGAGTTCAATCTTAAACGGCTCTTTGCCTTTTGGTTTTAAGCCTTTGACTTCAAAAAGTGGCAACTGCCCTCCGGCAATTGGCGACTTGGTGAAACTCGTAGTAATTAACTTTTTAAGACCAAGCGCATTAAAGTTGGTGGCAAAATACTTAAAAAAGTTGCTTTCAAACGGATCATCGCAGTTGCAATACACAACCTTACCCCGAAACTGTTTTTTGTAATGCTTCAGTTCTTTTTCAATATCAATAAGCTGGGTATAAAACTCATCTTTTTTGGCTTGGCTGGCTTTATGTAAATTGCTATTTAGTGATTTAGTAGCCATAGGTTTATTTCAAAAGTTCGTCCGGTTTTACACCTAACGCCTTTGCTATTTTTTCTAAATTAGAAATGGTAGGATTTTTTGATCCATTCTCAACTCTACTAATATACCCTCTATCCATTTCAGTAATCCTGCATATGTCGCCTTGTGACATACCCTTCATTTCTCTGATCCTCTTTATATTATCGCCTAATTTTTTTGAAATAGTATCCATAAAAGTTATACACATTTTACCTCTAATTGTACTTTCTTACAATATTGTACTATAATACAATAGCGAAGGAGTTCCACCCTCCTCTGCACGCGCACGGGCGGGAGGGCAAGGGCGGAGAAAAGAAAAGTTTGCTTTTGGCGTCGCGCGACCGCGACAAGGCAAAAAATTTGATTGTTTAGCGAAAGGGGGCTACCGAATTGTACCGGAAATCGCCCTATTTCGGTCTGTGCAGGCGCGGTAGGAATCGAACCCACGCAGTTGGTTTTGGAGACCAACGTACTACCATTATACGACGCGCCCATGAAGCGGGTGTACCGCCGATGATTATTTTCCCGAAGACGTGCTGTCTTCAATTGTTCTCTCCTCTTTTGTTAAAACTACCGCCAGCATGAAAGCGAGAAGCGCCAGGAAATGAACAAAGCCGATCTGCACTCTGAACAGAGCGAAGGCGACAGCGATGATACTAGGTAAGGTGGTGGCATAGAGCCCGACGACGAAAAGCTCGCCCCATTTCCAGCCGCGGCGCGCAACAGCCGAGACAATATACGCAATCAGACTGACAAAAAGAATGGACCACAATTTCCCGAGCGCGATACCGAAGAAAGCGAGGATGAGCACGAGACCCATGATGAGAGCGGCCATCCCCGGGCCGGAGTAGGCGGTAATTTTCTGTATCAACCCTGCCTTCGTGATTGAATAATCAGGAAAATTTTTCCAGGTCTGCGTCCTAGTTTCGCCTCTAAGGCTGTCAACCATTTCCACCTCATCTTTGCCAATACGTATGCCGCCGCCCGCGTCTTCTTTCAAATAATTAGCGAGGGCGACACTGGAAGTGGAGAAAGTATCCACCACGAACACGAAGCCGCTCTCTTTGTCGCGATAGATATAGGGCTGGGGGAAACCGACTACCGAGAGCGTGCCCTGCTTGAGCGTGGCTTGAAAATCCGGGACGTTGCTCATTACTTTATCTTTGAGCTCCCGTACCGCGGCAGGGAAACTCGCGACCAAGGGTATGGCGCTGGCCAGAGTGAGCAGAACCGCGAAAAGAAGAAAATACTTCCAGGCAGCGCCCGTGGCATGTTTTTGCTGTTTCAGCCAGGTGAGGTTGCTTAAACTCCGATAGAAAGAAACGAGGAAGTGCATATATTTTTTGATTAAAGAAAGCGAGGAGGGCCTCGCTCGCTTTGACAGAAAAATTATTTGGTTTCCTTGTGGGTGACGTGCTTCTTGCAGTGGCGGCAGAACTTTTTCATTTCCAGCCGATTTTTCAGGGTTTTCTTGTTCTTGGTGCTGAAATAGTTAGTATGCTTGCACACCGAGCACTCCAACTTGATCATGTTGTCTTGGGACATAGACGATACAAATAAATTATTCCGAAAGGGCTGTGCCTTAAGGACTGAATTATAGTATCACAGGTTTCGGAGAAAATCAAGCCCCAGGAGAGGCTATTGACTCCTCAATACATTTTTGCTATAGTAAAAGTAAGATATTTTACCCTATGACAACATCTGATAAAGACACCCTGCAAAGATACTTAGAACAAATGATTGATGATAGCCAGGAGGCCAAAGCTAACCTTATGCTAGCCGAAGAAGATTTCTCCGAGGCGGTTAAAAAAGGGCTGGGCGGAGAGGCTCTGCGTGCGGAGAGACAAAAGTATCTAACGGCGGAAAAAGAAGCTAACCGGTTGGCGGCCGAGGTGCGTAAAACTCGCGGCGAGCTGGCCCAGATAGCAGAAAGCGAAGGTGCCGATGAGCGGGCACAGGGACGCAAAGAGGGAGAAGCGCGGGCTGAACACGCGGACACCGAACGAGGCGAAGCAGCGCTACGGCGTGAGGAGGCGGCGTGGCAGGCTGAGCAGACGGCAAAAGAAAATGAAACGCGCCGAGGCGGTCAACGCCGAGCAGCCTAAACACAGTATCTATAACTAAAACTAGTCGCCTACGGCGACTAGTTTTTTATATGGAGCCGTTGTCGGGATTTGCCATGAACCACGTTGGGTTCATGGCTACCCTGTACCCTATGTGGTACAGGGTGAACCGTACGTTTGAGCCGTTGTCGGGATTTGAACCCGAGACCTTTTCCTTACCATGGAAATGCTCTACCAGCTGAGCTACAACGGCCTATTCTGGAGCCGCCTGTCGGATTTGAACCGACGACCTACAGTTTACAAAACTGTTGCTCTGCCAGCTGAGCTAAGGCGGCGTTCAGGCGATGCGTGTGGTGGGCAGGGTAGGATTCGAACCTACGAAGCCTGAGGCGTCAGATTTACAGTCTGATGCATTTGACCGCTCTGCAACCTGCCCATTTTTTATTTACTTATCACCCATAAACCGTAAAAACCGATCTTGGTGTTTTTTATTGGCAAATCCTATTTCATAGTTATACCTTAAAATATCTTTTTGTTTCGTTAAATAAATCTTATTACTACTAGGAAAAGAAGGTGAAAATTTCAACCTTACTAAGATTTTTCTTGCATCATCTAACAATTTCTTTGAGCAATTACAGAATGATACCTGTGCACCTTTCCTTAACTTGTAGACAGAACCATCAGTATCAACTAATCCCCTGACTACTCTCCTCTGAAAAATCCTTTTTTCCAAACACCATCGCGGTATCCCCACCTGTGATTGTACTTTATTAAAAACTAATCCCATTCCTAAAAACCAGCGAACTAGGGCGGTTGAATTACTATAGACAACCCAGTCACCCCTCTTTTTACTTTGACCGCTTCGGTAACTGCCCCAAACTATTACAGGTTGTTGATCCTGTCCTGAAAATCAACTAACTTCTGATTTTTAGCATTGACCAGACGAAGCTCATCAAACCCCTGTTTGGCCAAATCCTTGTCGCCACATTGTATACCAACTTCGGTGAGCAAGTCAAGATATTTGGGGTTCTTTGGCTCCAGCTCCACCGCCGAGAGAATCGCCTCTTTGGCGGTAGCCGGCTGATTCACTTTCAAGAGCAGCTCGGCCAAATGATAAAATCGCGGCGACAGAGAATCGTTTGCGACCACAGCCTGCTGGTAATACTGAATGGCTTTTTCCAAGTTGCCCTCGGCCTCGTAGAGATCGGCCACCTTTACCATAGCGGCATCATTTTCCGGGTCAAGACGCAACAAAAATTCATATGTTTCCAGCGCTTCATTCAGACTGCCTTTGGCGTTATAGGTATCGGCCAGCCCGCGATAGGCAGCGTGGGATTTTTGATCAAGTTTGATAGCAGAAATAAAAAGCTCTTCCGCCCGTTCAAAGGCCCCGCGCTTGAGCTGTTCTTCGGCATCCGCGATAATCGCGTCAATTTTCTCAACGGCCGGACCGGCTGTCGGCAGGGGCGCGGGTCGCTCCTTTTTCTTGGTGCGCTGTTCATGGTGCCAGAGCCGCTCTACCCGCCCCACATAACGGCGAAACTCCAACTGGAAAAAACCCCAGATTTTGCGAATCGGCGCCAAACGTTTTTTCCAAATTTCCTTCATCCGCGCACCCTCGGCTTCAATGCGACGCAGGATAATTTCTCTTTTTTTCCGCGCCTCTTTTTCGGCCGGTAAGTTTTCAATATCTAAATTGGCCGCCTGCGGCAGCCGGCGGGTGACAACAAATGTGACGAGGACAATGCCAACAACAAGAAGAACCAAGAAAAAAATAAGCATAGATTTTATTTGACAGCCGCGGCCATTATTCCGCTCCAGGTTTCAAGCTTGGCGGAAGCACCCCCAACCAGCACGCCGCTGATATCAGTTTGGCGGATAAAATCGCCGACGTTTTCTGGCCGGACACTGCCGCCATAGAGAAACACTGCCGGAATATCACCCAGCAGACCAGCGACATTTTTTTTCAAAAGTGAACACATGCGACCGGCTTCTTCCGGCGCACACGGCTCACCGGTATTTACCGCCCACACTGGCTCGTAAGCAATGATCAATTCACGCCCCTCCGGCCAGGCCAAATCGGTGAACGCGGCGCGCAGCTGTGCCTCCACCACTTCTTCAGCCGAACCGTCTTGGCGCTCGGGCTTGGTTTCACCAATGCACACAACTGGCGTAATACCGACAGCGAGAAGCGCCTCAATTTTCTGGCGAACATCATGATTGTTCTCGTGAAAAATAGTCCGACGCTCGGAATGACCAACGAGGGCATAGCGCACGCCAACCGCTTTGTACATAGCAGAAGAAACTTCGCCGGTATAGCCGCCGCGATCTACCCAATAGGTATTTTGCGCGCCAAGCAAAACAGGCGACCCGGAGAGTTCTTCTTTGACTCCAACCATCGCCAAGGCCGAAGGGAAAACGGCCATACCGGCACGCTGCGGAAGATCATGCGCCGTCTTTTTCAGGGCGCGCGCCAAAGAGCGGCTCTCGGCGTAGTTCAAATACATTTTCCAGTTGGCGAAGAGATAGATTTTTTTGGCGGCAGCAGACATAGGCGCGAATTTAAAGTTTAAGGAACCAGCTTCATGATATGTTTTTTGGTGAATGGACCGATGGCGGCCAACCGCATCTCGTCCCAGCGCAAAAGGCGCGCGGCGGTTTCCCGGACCTGCTTCACGGTTACTTTGTTAAAAGCGCGTAAAATATCATCAGGCGTTTCAATTTTCGTATTAAACATCGCCTGTTTGGCAAACCACTCGGCCTGGGCGCTGCTGTCTTCCAGGCTTAAGGCCAGCCGTCCGGCTAAGCTCGTTTTCGCGTCGGCCAACTCTTGCTTGGTAATGGGCTCGGTAGCCATACGCATTACCTCGCCTTTGATTACTTGCAGAGCCTCACCAAGACGGGCCGGATCAAGCCCAGCCTGTATATAGCTTACTCCAACGTCGCGATATGAGCTACTGCCGGCGCGTACCATGTAGGCCAACCCTCGTTTTTCTCGCACTTCCACAAAGAGGCGCGAGCTCATGCCGACCCCGAGAATATTCAGCATGATGGATACAGCAAAACGATCCGGGTGGTTGTTCGGAAGCCC
>JACRFW010000027.1 GCA_016234265.1 Candidatus Magasanikiibacteriota bacterium | reverse complement strand
ATTGCCTCGTTAATGTCAGAAAAATCTTCGTAGTAGATTAGCTTAGTACAATTGTATTGTTGGGTAAACCCCTCAACCAACTTTTGCTTGTGCTCCGAGATTCTCCTCTGGATATCATTGGTTACACCAATATATATCACTTCGCTAGCACTCGCCATGATGTAAACGTAATACGAGTGCATAAGCGGAAGATTCTTCTCCCGACTGAGTCGGGATCTGAATGACAGTTTAATTTAGCGCCAGCCACACGCCGACCATCACCATAAAAGCCTGAATAATCCAGAAACGCATCACGACTTTTTCTTCGTTCCAGCCCATAATTTCAAAGTGATGGTGCAGCGGGGACATTTTGAACAGCCGTCGGCCAAACAAGCGGCGGCTCAAAACTTGCAGGATAACGGAAAATATTTCCACATAAAAAATAAAACCGAAGAAGGGGATAAGCAATGTTTTGTTGAGAGCGATAGCGTTGATAGCGAGCAGCGTGCCGAGACCAAGGGAGCCAACGTCCCCCATCTGGAAGCGGGCCGGTTTGACGTTAAAGTAGGTGTAGGCGAGGAGCGCCCCGACCACCGTCGCGTTCAGTGGGGCAAAGGCCGTGCGTCCCTCCACCCAGCTCACGACCGTGAGGCCAAGGAAAGCCGCGATGAGCGACCCGCCCGCCAGGCCGTCCATGCCATCGGCCACATTCACCGCGTTGGCCGTAAACATCACAAAGAAAATAATCACCGGAATGATAAACCACCCCAAGTATAGACTGCCGTCAAAAGGAAAGTTGATCGTCTGCCAGCTGGCGCCGAGCTTCACGTACACCCACCAGGCCGTCACCGCTCCCGCTCCAAATTGGAGTAGTAATTTTTCATGTACCTGAATGCCCCGCCCTTGTTTAGACCCAAACATACTTACCAAATCACGAAACCCTATCCAGGGAATGGTAAGCGCGTACCACAGTTTCATATACCAACGTTTGTGCACTTTCATGAGGATGATGGTGTGGCGCACATTGCGCAAGCGGCGTTTGGTGCCGAAGATATTCAAGAGATCGTCCGCCGCCCCCAAGAGCGCCGCAATGCCCATAGCGCCAATCGGTACATAGGTGTAGCGACGTTGCCAATTGAAAAGTACGGTAATGACAGTGACCGTCACGATAACCAAAAGCCCGCCCATGGTGGGGGTGCCGGCTTTATGCCGGCGCTCTCCCTGCAACGTCGGGTCAAACTCACCCCGGCGGGTGATGTTATATTTATATAAAAACTTCGTGAGGAGCGGTGCCCACAAAAAAGCGGCGATTGTTGATCCGATCAAGTAGACGAGTGATTGTTGGAGCGGTTGGAAGTTCATGTGTTGAGGCGTAATCGTTTGATGCACAGGGTGTTGGCCTGTTTCGCTTCAATGTAGGTCTCATTACCATCCCCATTGTATCCCAATTCTTGCCAATCCTGTTTCAAGAGGCTCTCGGTGGGGTGGGTAATAGAAATGGTGCCGCGCGCCACGCCGTGGTCGTATTTTCCCTCGCGGCTCCAGGCCCGGGCCTGGGCGTAGTGAATCGTTTTCCCCTGTACGTCTGTTATCAGCAGAATATGGTCGTGTTCCTGGCGTGGCCCCGTCTTGAGCATGATAACAAGGTCGCCCGGCTTGATTTCCTCATAGCCTCGAACGAGCGTGCTGTTCTCATCATTCGCGTAGGTGGCAACATTGATATTTTCCACCGGCCGAAGCCAGGCAATCAGGCGACGGACAATTTCGGCCCGAGGAGTGGCGGTAATTTTTTTCACAAAGTCAAAGCCCTTCGTTTCCCGGTAATGAGCTCGGAGCACCTGGGTGACAAATCCTGAGCATTCAATGCCTAAACTATGGTCAATGAGGAACCGGCGCAGGTCGTCGGGGGTCACCGGTTTGCCGGTATGGGCATTGTGCAGGCAACAGTCACCCTGTTTATCAAACAGGCCGGCGTGGTATTGGATGGAAATGATTTTTGCTTCTTCCACAATTTCTTGGGGGGTGCCTTTGCCCACGAGTACACGCAGCTGCCCGCGCTCTCTTTGCCGGGCATTGTTAAAATAGGGGGCTCGCGCGCCCGGGATTCCCTTGAAAGGAAGGTTGAGATAATCGTGGATAACTTGTTCAGCTTTTGGTGATAACATAGTAGGTGTCATTTTGAATATTTTTTCCCAACTTATTAAACTTGTTATGCCCGGCCATAATACCCGCTTTACTCTGAATGCGTAGCCAGTCACTCCCCGGGGTGGTATTTTCGTATTCAATAATCTTGCAATCTTTTAATCCGTTAATTCTTTTTGCTAGTCGTTTGTGATTCGGTATTCGGTATTCGGTATTTAATATTTGTTGTTCGGTATTCGGTATTCTCTGTATAATCTGCGCTCCGTCTGTTATGGCAATTAGTTTTTGTTTTTTGTAAGGAAGGCCCAGTAATGCCGCCAAATGCGCTTCAAACGTCGTTGCGTTATTTTTTTGCTTTATTGTTTTTTTGTTTTCTTGTAATTGTGATTCAAACGTCGTTGATGCTGGCTGTCGCGCATTGATCTCAATGAGGTACAGCTTGTCGGTTTTTTCATCCAAAATAGTATCAATGCCAAATAGTCCGCGCCAGCCGTCTTTGGCTAGCTTTTTCCCGACGTTGGTAGCTATCTGCTTAAACCGCCTAATTTGTTTACTCTGCATAAGGTGCTTCGGCAGTGCCCAATCATTACCAACGGTAGTAAATGGGCTCTTAGTGAATGGTGCTAATCCAGTTATTTGGTAATTGATGTTTCCAATCAGCACGTGTTTTCCCCACACGACGTTGTTGTTGGTCAATGCCGGCCCGCTGACAAAATCCGTGACGCGGACACTGCGCTTAGGAAATTTTTTCTTCAGTTCAACCAGCGATTGAGCCGAATTGATGAGTATGGTGCCAAGCCCCGTGTGCGCATGGTTGAATTGCACGATATACCCAGCACCGGAACCTCCGGTTCGGTGCCGGGCAAGTTTTTTTTTGGACCATTCCAGATCTTTGCAGAGCATAACTTTATGTGGCGGTAAATATTTTTGGAGGGGGCCGAGCCAAGTGAGCTGGGAAATCTTTTCCTCCACTCGTTTGGCCAGTTCCGCGGGCGGGTTCAGGAGCTGCCACCCTTTATCTCGGCACAGTTTTTCTATTTGAGTAGTATTTTTAAAGACCAAAATTTTTGGATTGGGCAACCTATTCAGCCACGCGGCTGTTTTGGGGTGAGCCAAGAGGTCGCGCGTATCCAGAGGCGCGTTTTCAACGATCAGGAGGATGTTTCTGTTCTTCGCGGCTACACTCTTCGCAAAAGCGCTGGAGTTTGTTATGATGAAGTAATTCTGTGTGGAAAGTGGTAGGCCCAGGGCTCGTTCCATGTCCCGGCAGACGTACACTACAGGCCCCCGAAGAAAGGTTAAAGAATTGCCAGTCATATTGACAAAGTATACTAAAAAAATCTCATTTTGACAAGGTTACTTGTATGGACAGTTTGTATAAGGAATTACAGCAATTTGGTGATGTTAGCCTACGCAAATTTTTGGCTAAGTTTACGACATTTAAAATCGGCGGCCCAGCCGATCGTTATGTTGAAGTAACAGACACAAAAAAGTTCACCGACCTGCTTAATTTTCTCTCCGGTCGAGGCGTAGATTATTTTTTGCTCGGTGGTGGGTCAAACGTGCTCCTGCCGGACAACGGTCTCCGCGGTGTGGTTATCCGCGTGAAGACCAACAAAATGACGGTGGACGGGAACATGATTATGGCCGAAGCCGGAGTCTCGTTTGGCGCCGTCGTAACCAAAGCGGTTCAGCAGTCGCTCACCGGTTTGGAGTGGGCAACAGGCTTGCCCGGCACTGTTGGCGGCGCCGTGCGCGGCAACGCCGGAGCGGTGGGTGGTGATATTGCTCACTCGGTTTCAAAAATAAAAATTTGGCAGGACAGCGAAATCGTTGAGCTCACGCCAGACGATTGTGCTTTTGGTTATCGGGACAGTATGTTCAAACGCTCCACCACGGTTGTGCTCGCGGCCTGGTTTACGCTCTCTCCCGGCAACCCGCGCGAGAGCCTGGCTGTCATGCAGGAAATTCTCAAAAAACGCGCTGGGCATTATCCGTCCTACCCGTCCGCTGGCAGTTTTTTTAAAAATATTCCGCTCAAAGACTGGCCGCACCCGACGTCAGAGTTACCGGCAGCGTTTGTAGAGGCCGGCCGCGTGCCTGCCGGTTGGATAACGGAGCAAGCAGGCCTCAAAGGCCTAGCCGTCGGCGGGGCCATGGTATCCCGTGAGCACGGCAATTTTCTTATTAACCATAAAGACGCCACCCAGGCCGATGTCTTGGCCCTAGTTGAAGAGATAAAGGCCAAGGTGTATAATACTAGTGGAGTTGAGCTGGAGGAGGAGGTCCAAATAGTTAAGTAATTTTAATTTTTAATTCGTACCCCGACCTCTATGCAGATTATAATTTCTGGGAAAGGAGTAGATTTGACAGATGCGATAGAAAATTACGTCAGCCGAAAAATAAATGGTCTGGATAAATTTTCTCCGGGCATTATCCGGGCAACGGTGGTGGTGGGTGTGGAGACCAAGCACCATCTGAAAGGGAAGATATTCTACGCTGAATGCAAAGTAGAAATTTCTGGCAACGATATTTTTGCCAAAAAAACCGCCAAAGACGTCTATGCTGCCATTGATCTGCTCAAAGATCAACTGGAGCGCGAACTGAAAAAGCATAAGGTAAAACTTCAAAATACAAAAAAGCGACGCCAGATAGCGTCGCGTAATAATAAAGAATACCGCGGTTAGTTACTCCTCCGGAAAGATTTTCTTTCCGTTTTCATCGTACAAAAGTACCGCCAACACCGGGCAGGACTGCGCGGCCATAAGGATAGTATCGTCGTCGGTAGAGCCCGGGTCAACGACGTAGGCTAGGTTTTCTTCGTCAAGCTGAAACACGCCGGGCGCGACCGCGACACACGAGTTCGCGCCGATACACTTGGCGCGGTCAACCGCAATGCGGCGGATATGCCCGCCGTCTCTTATTTTTTGTGAGATTTGTTTCGGCAGGTCAGCCGGTATTTTTATTTCTTCCATAGCGCGACTAGTATAGTGGTTAGGGGCTTTTTTTGACAAGCCGTCATATCCCAAACATCGCCCGCATTTCCGGCGGCATGGTGTACGGCGGGTCAAAGGTGATCGTCAGATTAACATTTTTAATACCGAGTTGTTCTTTTAGTGCTGTTGTCAATTCATCATTGAGCTGCGGCCCCCACGGGCAAAAGGGAGTAGTGTAGGTCATGAGAATATCAACACCCTTGTCTTTTATTTCAATATTATAAATCAAACCCATCGTCCAGATATCCAAATGTACCTCCGGGTCAAGCACGGTTTTGAGCACCTCAATAACTTGGTCCTTTGTTATTTCTTTTTTATTCTTCATATTTTTTAAACCCTTCTTTTTCAATTTCCGCGGCCAGCTCCGCTCCGCCGGTTTTGACAATTTTCCCTTGAGCCATAATATGCACGGTATCAACCTTCAGGTGCGAGAGCAGGCGCGGGTAGTGGGTGATGACGAGAAAGCCCTTCCCCCTTTTTTTCAGTGTCTGAATGGTGGCAACAACAATTTTGAGCGCATCCACGTCCAGTCCAGAGTCCGTTTCATCTAATATACTGTAGGCTGGTTCAAAAGTGAGCAGCTGCAACATCTCCAAGCGCTTGCGTTCACCGCCGGAGAAGCCGGCGTTCAGTGAACGAGCGGCAAAGTCGGGCGCCAGGCCGACTTTGGCCAGCATTTCCAGAAGATCCTTGCGGAAGGCGATTGGGTTCTTGCGCTCGCCCGTGCGGGCAGCAATGGCCAGGCGCAAAAAGTTGGCCACACTCACACCCGGGATCTCTGGTGTATGTTGCATAGCGAGAAAAAGTCCATGCTTAGCTCGTTCTTCGGGGGGCAATTTCGTTATATTCAATTTGTTTAATTCGATCATACCCTTCGTGATGGTATATTTCGGGTGGCCGAGGAGTGTATTCGCGAACGTAGACTTGCCGCTGCCATTCGGCCCCATGATCACATGCACCTCGCCCGGGAGCACAATAAGTGAGAGACCGCGCACGATCTCCTTTTTTTCAACGTTGATGTGTAGATTTTTTAGTTCCAGGGACATAGTCTACAGCGCTTTCTTTAAGGCTTCAAGAGCGAGGAGCGCACAGCGTAAGCGCGTCGGGTTCAATTTCGGGAGACCAAGCAGGTGTAGCACAGATTCTGGAGTCAGCGTTTTTATTACAGCCGCGGTTTTTCCTTTCACGGCGTCAGTGGTGAGCGAGGCGCTGGCTTGGGAAATAGCGCAGCCCGAACCCTGCCAGCCAATTGTTGCTACGCGGTCATTTTCCAGTTTTATAAAAATTTCTACCTCGTCACCGCAGGTAGAGTTAATTTCTTTGTGCTGAATAGAAAAATCAGACGGCACCTGCTTGTTCAGGGGGTGCTTGTAGATCTCCAATAGTGCTTCGTGGTACAGAGTGCCAGACATATTAGGCAAATATTTTTTTCACTTTTTCAATTCCTTTCACCAATTTATCAATATCTTCTTTGGTCGTGTACACTCCAAACGATGCCCGAGCGGTTGGCCCGGCTCCGAGGTGACGATGGAGCGGTTCGGCGCAGTGAAAACCGACGCGGATACAAATGTTGTCCTGGTTCAATATTTCGGCGATGTCGTGCGGATGAATGCTGGGAATTGTAAAAGCAATGACGCCAACGCGGTGAATGTGGCCGATGGCTGGACCAATTATCGTGACCTCATTTTTTAATTTATCTAAAGCGTAGGCCATCATCTCTCGTTCATGCGCCACAATTTTGTCCCAGCCGAGGCTCGCGAGCCACTCCACAGCCGCGCCGAGGCCGATGACGCCAGAGATATTTTGGGTGCCAGCCTCAAAACGCTCTGGCAACTCCGCCCATGTGGCATCGGTATACGAAACACTCTTGATCATATCTCCGCCAAAGAAAAATGGCTCCAGCGATTCTTCCAAAAGCGCTTTTTTACTATAGAGCACGCCAATGCCGGTCGGGCCATAGAGTTTGTGGCCGGAAAAGACGAGAAAGTCACAATCAAGATTTTCTACGTCAATTGGCAAGTGTGCCACCGCTTGAGCGGCGTCCACAATTGTGAGCGCCCGGCGGGCGTGGGCGAACTCACTAATTTTTTTCGCCTGAGCCACCGTGCCAAGCACATTTGATACCAGCGCAAAGCTCACGATTTTGGTGTTGGCGTCAATCACTTTTTCAGCCGAGGCCAGATCAAGCTCGTCTTCAGGTGTTAATTCAATGTAGCGAATAGTAAAGCCATAGTGCTTGGCCATCTGTTGCCACGGCACCAGGTTGGCGTGGTGCTCCAGGCGCGTGAGCACCACATTGTCGCGGTGCGAGAGTTTGGGGGTCAGGGAATAGGCAAGCAGATTTAGCCCATGTGTGGTGCCGGAAGTAAAAATAATTTCTTCGCGCTCGGCGTTGAGAAACTTGGCGATGCTCGCGCGGGCGGCTTCGTAGGCGGCAGTAGCCTGTTCGCTCAAATCATAAATTCCCCGATGAACATTGGAGCGGGTTTTTGTGTAGTAATCGTTCATCGCGTCAATCACCACACTCGGCGTTTGCGTCGTCGCGGCGCTATCAAGATAGATCATGTTAGGGTGGTTTGTCCCGCCGTAGCGGGATCCCGCCTCGGGGCGGGAAAAAATAGGGAATTGTTTTTTGATGTTTTGCATAGTTTTTATCCAACCGCCCCTTCCATTTCCATCTCAATCAATTTATTCAATTCCAGCGCGTACTCCACCGGCATGGCTTTGATGATGGGCTCAATAAAGCCGGACACGACCAAACGCGTCGCTTCAGTTTCACTAAATCCGCGCGACTGCAAAAAGAAAATTTCTTCTTCGCCGATCTTACCTACACGGGCTTCGTGCGCCACGTTCACTTGTTCATTTTTGATTTTCAATTCCGGAATCGTGTTCGCCACTGATTTTTTTCCGATAAGCAACGCATCGCACACCATGGAGGCGTTGACGTTTTCCGCGATCGGCATAATTTTAATCAGACCCCGGAATGTGTTGATGCCTCCGTTCACCGAAATAGATTTTGAGACAATATGCGAGCTAGTGTTTGGCGCGGCATGAATGGCTTTCGCACCCGTGTCCTGGTTTTGGCCGGGGCCCGCAAACGCAATGCCCAAAGAGTCCGAGCGCGCGCCGCGACCGCGCAAGATGGACGACGGGTAGAGCATGGTGACGCCGCTTCCCATATTGCCGTTGACCCACTCCATCGTCGCGTCCTCGTCCACGAGCGAGCGTTTGGTATTCAAATTATACGTGTCTTTGGACCAGTTCTCAATAGACGAGTAGCGCACCCGCGCCCCTTTGTGCACGAAAACTTCCACGCACCCGGCATGGAGTGAGCTGGTGCCATAGCGGGGGGCGCTGCAGCCTTCAATATAGTGCACGCTTGAGCCCTCATCGGTGATTATGAGCGTATGCTCAAATTGTCCACTGGACTTGGCGTTCATGCGGAAGTAGGCTTGGAGCGGCAGGTCAATGGTGATATTTTTCGGCACATAGATAAAGGTGCCGCCGCTCCAGACCGCGGCGTGCAACATCACAAATTTGTGGTCGTTGATCGGCACGCACTGGGTCATGAAATATTTTTTGACGAGTTCCGGGTACTTTTGCACCGCCACGTCCATGTTTTCAAAAATCACGCCTTGCTTTTCCCAAGCGGCCTTCAGGTTGTGGTAGACAATATCCGAGTCGTATTGCGCACCCACGCCCGCCAAAGCTTTCTTTTCGGCTTCGGGGATACCAAGTCTATCAAACGTTTTTTTAATATCCGCTGGCACGTCTTCCCACGAGGTCGTTTCCTGCGTATCCGGGCGAACAAAATAAACCAGCTTGTCAAAATTAAGTTTTGACAAGTCAGGCCCCCAGGCGGGGAGGGGGGTTTTCCGGAAGAAATCTAATCCTTGAAGCCGAATTTTCCGCATCCACTCCGGCTCGTTTTTTTGCTTGCTTATCTCGCGCACCAATTTTTCAGTGATGCCAGGAGTAGCCTTAAAACGTGTTTGTTCTTTATTGTGGCCGTCGTAAAGCTCGCGCTTTTCAGCGGTCAGAGTCTTAAAATTTTGAGTGGTTTTTTTCATAGAGTGTCCCTGCTTAGTGCCCTGTTGTACACCCCGATTGCGGAAGCCGTGGGTCGGGGTGTACAGATGGGCGAGGGGTTTTCTCTTCCTAAGAAAGAGAAAGTATATAAATGCGATGATTTTCGTTGCCAAATCGGTCGCTCTATGCTAGAGTTATTTAAGCAAATTTGGCTAAATGATAGGTAAAATATACTAGAAAATCGCTATTTTGTCAACCAGTATGTCCGAACCGCGAGTCTATACCGCACTACTCCAATCCAAAAAAATGATCGCCCAAGATATTCTGGAACTGCGTTTTGCGCGACCGCATGGCTTTAGTTTTGCACCCGGGCAATTCGTGCAGTTCAAGATCCCGGATGGCGCGGTCTACGTGTGGCGCAGTTATTCCATTTCTTCGTTGCCTTCGGAAGACTATTTGGAGTTTTGTGTGAAAGTTCTCCCCGATGGCAAAGCATCTAAATTTTTTGCCGAGATCGCTCCCGGAGGCAACGGTTTTATGAGCGCCGCCAAGGGCATGTTTGTCTGCCAGCCTACGCATCAGCCAAAAAAATATTTTATCGCGACCGGCACCGGCCTCGCTCCCATCATCAGTATGGTTGGCGCCATTGCCGAACAAAAAGCTGGTCAGGCTGAACTTTTGTTTGGGGTTCGCAACCAGGCCGACCTCTTTTGGTTGGAGCGACTGGAGCGCTACGCCGAAAAATTTTCTGGTTTTACCTACCAGGTGACCTTGTCACAGCCGGAAGAACCGTGGGGCAATCTGCGTGGACGGGTAACGAGCCACATTGCGGGCGACCCGGCAGGGGAGTACTATATCTGTGGGAGCGTGGAGATGGTGAAAGAAGTCCGTGCCATTATCCTCGCCAAAGGCTTGAACACAAAAAGTATTCATATAGAAATTTTTTAAACATAGCTGAGAATGAGCCAAAGGAGAGAGCGGGCGGAAGTCCCTTGATTTTTTCCCGAGTCTGTAGTATACTGGAGCCGTAGCGTAATAAGAATCCGCCCCTGGCGGATTTTCTAATCTAGGTATGAAAATTCGCAACATCGCCATTATCGCTCACGTTGACCACGGTAAAACCACGCTCGTGGATGCCTTGTTGCGCCAAAGCAACACCAAGCTCTCCAAAGAGCAGATTGGCCAGGCCGCCATCATGGACAGCAACGATCTGGAGCGCGAGCGCGGCATTACCATTTTTTCTAAAAATGCTTCCGTTGTCTGGAATGACCCGGCCTCCGCCAAAGCTACGGCGGGTGAACCCACCAAGATCAATATCATTGACACCCCCGGCCACGCCGACTTTGGCGGTGAGGTAGAACGGGTTTTAAAAATGGCTGATGGCTGTTTGCTGTTGGTTGACGCCAAAGAAGGGCCTATGCCACAGACGCGCTTCGTGCTCAAAAAGGCGCTCGCCATGGGCCATCGCATTATTGTCGTCATCAACAAGATAGATAAATCCGATGCTCGCCCGCAATTTGCGCTTGATAAAACCTTTGAGCTGTTTTTGGAACTGGGCGCCTCCGACGATGTTGCCAATTTCCCGGTTATTTATGCCGCCGCGAAACAAGGTAAGGCCGGCCTCACCCCTGACCTCTCGGCTATGACGGATATTACTCCGCTGTTTGAAACTATTATAAAATATGTTCCCGAGCCTACCGGTGACCCGACGGCGCCGCTCCAGATGCTGACAGTCACGATTGCTCCCGATAATTTTAAGGGGCGCTTGGCGACCGGCCGCATCTATAACGGCTCGCTCCAAGCCAACCAGGAAATAATGCATATTGATCGCGCCGGTGTCATGAAAAAATATCGGTTAACCTCGGTCATGACTTTTTTTGGTTTGGAAAAAGTAGAGACAAAAGAAGCGATCAAAGCCGGGGACATCGTCACCATTGCCGGCATTCCGGAGGTGACCATTGGCGAAACTATTGCCGATATTGAACACCCAGTCGCGCTCCCGACCATTACGATTGATGAACCAACCGTGAAGATGACGTTCGTTGTCAACGATTCTCCGTTCGCCGGTAAAGAAGGGAAGTTCAGCACCTCGCGCCAAATTCGCGAGCGGTTGTTTAAAGAATTGGAAACTGATGTGGCGCTCCGCGTCATTGATAATGATAGCGATCCCGCCGCTTCGGGCGGAGCGGGTTGGATCGTGTCCGGGCGCGGTGAATTGCACCTGGCGATTCTCATTGAGCGTATGCGCCGCGAGGGCTACGAGTTCCAGGTTTCCCAGCCGCAGGTAATTAACAAAGAGGAGAATGGGAAAACCTTAACCCCGCACGAGCAAGTCTTCATTGAAGTCCCGGATGATTATGCCGGCATTGTGATTCAAAAGATGGGTACGCGCCGCGGACTTTTGCAGAATATGCACGCGAACAATGGCATCACTTCGCTGGAGTTTATTATTCCGACCAAAGGGCTCTTTGGCTACCGCACGGAATTTTTGACCGATACGCGGGGCCTCGGCATTATCAACACTATTTTTTGGGGGTATGACACCGACCCGGGCGGCTGGCACGAGCGCGACCAAGGGTCGCTCGTGGCGCATGAAACCGGCATTTCAAACCTCTATGGTCTTTTGAATGTGCAGGACCGAGGCATCATGTTCATCGGCCCGGGCGTGGCAGTGTACAAGGGTCAGGTGGTGGGCCAGAACGCGCGCGGCGAAGATATCCGAGTGAACATCTGTAAAGCCAAACAGTTATCCAATATGCGCAGCAAAGGCGATGGCAAGGCCGAACATTTCAATACGCCGAGAACGATGGATTTGGAAGACGCGCTGGAATATATCGGTCCTGATGAGCTTGTGGAAGTAACGCCGGCCAGTATCCGCATCCGTAAAATGATATTGGACGAAAACGAGGCCCGCCGCCAAGCCAAGAGCGGGGGGTAATAATTGTCAGTTAAGGCCCCAGGGGAACCGTGGGCTTTTTTGTTGCTCGGAGAGCGAAAAAAAGGTATACTAGCGGCAGAAGTATGAGAATGTATCACAAGTCAACACAGGCCATTGATGACCGCTCGCGCGTGCGCGTGGTGGCCATCTTTTTTTTAGTGCTCGCCATCTGGATTGTCGTTCGGTTGTTCATGCTCCAGATTGTTCAGCACGACTATTATGCCTTGTTCGCCCTCAATTCCCACGAAATTTATCAAAGGCTGCACCCTGACCGCGGGCGAATTTATTTTAAGGACTCCCGTACGAAAATTGAATACCCGGCGGCAGTGAATAAAGAATTTTTCATTGTCTACGCGAATCCGCGGGAAATTTCTCCGGAGGAAACAGCCACCACGAGCGTGCAGGTGGGAGCGCTGCTTGGCCAGACACCCGAGGAGCAGAAGACCACACTAGCAAAACTCTCCAACCACTCAGATTCATATGCGGTGATCGCTAAAAAAGTTCCCTCAGACGTTGCCGACCGTCTCACGGCCGCCACTTTGAAAGGGATCTATGCCACCGGCGTGAGTATGCGCTACTACCCGGAAGGCGCGCTGGCCGGAGCCGTGCTCGGTTTTACTGGTTCCGACTCAGCCGGCAATATTGTCGGCCGCTACGGCATTGAAGGGTATTGGGAAAAGAAGTTGGCCGGCAAGGGCGGGTTCACGATGGGTGAAAAGGGCGCGCTCGGCAGTTGGATTTCGCTCGCTGATCGCACGACGGTGCCCTCGGAAAATGGCGCTGACCTGGTTTTAACGATTGACCGCGCGGTGGAAAGCGCGGCCTGTGAGCGTTTACGCCAGGGTCTGAAAGATTATAACGCGAAAAGCGCCGCTCTGGTGCTGATGAACCCGAAGACCGGGGCGATTCTCGCTATGTGCAGCCTGCCGGATTACGACCCGAATAATTATTCCAAAGCAGACGATCTCTCGGTCTATAACAATACTGCCATTTTTACCGCCTATGAACCGGGATCGGTTTTTAAAGCCTTTACCATGGGTGCCGGGCTTGATCTCGGCTTGGTTACTCCCAATACCACCTATACTGATCCCTGTGAGCGGATAATCAATGGTTTTCATGTGCGCAACGCCATGCAGTCCTGCTATGGCGAGCAAACGATGACGGAAGTGCTGGAGAAATCCATCAATACCGGTGCCGTGTGGGTGGAAGAAAAGGTGGGAGCCGACAAATTTCGTCAGTACATTGAAAAATTTGGATTTGGCGATAAGACCGGCATTGCTCTCAACACCGAAGTGAGCGGCGACGTGAGTTCGCTCAAAAAGAAAGGGGAAATTTTCGGCGCTAACGGTTCATTTGGACAGGGTCTCACCGCCACCGCACTCCAGGTGGCGGCCGGTTATGCCGCCATTGCGAATGGCGGGAAACTCATGAAGCCGTATGTCGTTGATCAGGTGCGCTATCCGGGCGGCGAAAAAGAAACCGCGACGCCCATGGTGGTGGAGCAGGTTATCTCCGAGCATGCCGCCAAACTCCTTGGCGCCATGCTCGTTTCGGTGGTGGAAAATCACTATAAGGCAGCCAAAATTAATACCTATTATGTCGTCGGAAAAACTGGCACGGCGCAGATCGCCGAACGCGGTGTCTATAGCGATAATCGCACCAACCACACCTTTGCCGGTTTTGCTCCGGCCGCTGACCCGGCGCTCGTTTTGGTGGTAAAATACGAAGAGCCCGAGCGCAAGTGGGCGGAACAGACCGCTTTGCCAGTTTTTAAAGATGTGATGCAATTTGCTTTAAATTATTACGCCATACCCGGCGACCGCTAATATGCTTATTTCTATATTGCACTATTTTCTTAAAAAGTTCTCTTCGGCCATTATTAGAAAATATCATCCTGATGTGATTGGCATTACCGGGTCGGTGGGGAAGACCTCGGCCAAAGAGGCTATTCGTATGGTGTTGGAATCACGTTTTGACGTTCGCGCCAGCGCCAAAAATTATAACAACCAGGTCGGCGTGCCGCTGACCATTATTGGCGTGGCCAAAACTCCCGGCCATTCAATTCTCGGTTGGTTTATGGTTTTTGCCCAAGCTTTGCGTTTACTCATTGTTCGCGATGCCAACTATCCAAAAACGCTCGTGTTAGAAATGGGCGCCGACCGACCCGGGGACATTCAATATCTCACCGAAATGGCGCCGTGCACCGTGGGAGTGCTCACCGCCATTTCGCACGCGCATACTGAATTTTTTAAAACCATTAAAAAAATCGCCCAGGAAAAAAGAATTATCATCTCGCATCTCCGGCGCGATGGTTTTGCCGTTTTGAATTTTGATAATGAGTTGGTGATGGAGGAGGCGGGCGCTACCAAGGCGGAAGTTTTAACCTATGGATTGAAGGAAGGCGCGGCCATTCGGGCGACTGACGTGAACGTGCTATGCGACGCTTCGGGCTTCCGACCAACGGGCTTGAATTTTAAAGTTCACTACAAAGGAAATATTGTGCCGGTATTTTTACCCGGCGCTTTGAGTGAGAGCCTTATTCCGTCAGCTCTCGCCGCCATCGCGGTCGGAAGTATTTTTGGTATAAATTTGGTTGAAGCTGCGGAGTCTTTGCGGCAGTTTGTTTCTTTGCCGGGGCACCTGCGCCTGCTCTCTGGCATTAAAAATACCCTCCTCATTGATGATACCTACAATTCCAGCCCGGTCGCGGCCAAGGCGGCCCTGGATACGCTCGCGAGCATTCCCGTGCCCGCGGGCTCCGAGCGCTACGCTGTCTTGGGCGATATGCTGGAGCTGGGCCCGGAAACCGAAACCGCGCACCGCGAAATTGGTTTCAAAGTAGCCGAGCTTGGCATTGATTTTCTCATTACGGTCGGGGAGGCCTCAAAAATTACGGCCGCCGCGGCCCGCGAGGCCGGATTTGAGGAACACCGCATTGCCCGTTTTGATAACTCGGCTGCCGCCGGAAAATTTTTACAGGAACAATTAAACACGGGCGATATTATTTTGGTGAAAGGCTCCCAAGGTTCGCGCATGGAGAAAATTGTCAAAGAGGTGATGGCCGAGCCGCTGGAAGCAGCTACTCTTCTGGTGCGGCAGGAAGAAAGCTGGATGAACAAGCCATAAACACCGAACATCAAATGTTAAATACCGAACAATGCATTGTGCCATTCGGTATTTGATGTTTAGCATTTAGTATTCAATATTATTCCTGTGATTTTTTTAGAAGTACTTTTGTTTATTTTGGGAGTGGCGCTGTTCACTGTTACTCTCTCATCTATCATTGGTGTACCTTTTTTACCCACCCATCACAAACAGGCGCGGGCAATGATGGAATTTGCGGCGCTTCGCCCAGGTCTGCGCGTGGTTGATCTGGGTTCCGGCGCCGGCCGCCTGCTTTTCCTCGCCGCCGAGCGTGGCGCCGACGCCGTTGGCTATGAGCTAAACCCGGTCTTATATTTCTGGACGCTTCTTGTCATAAAACTCAAGGGCCTCTCTGGACGCGTGTCAGTGCGTTGTCAATCGCTCTATCAGGCCGACCTCTCCGGAGCCGACGTGGTCTTCGCTTTTCTCTTCCCCAAACCCATGGCCAAACTTGCGCCCAAGCTTTTCACGGAAATGAAGCCAGGCGCCACCATTATTTCCTATGCGTTCTCTATTCCCGGCCACACGCCGATTAAAAAAGAGCAGGGGATATTTGTGTACAAGGTTTGACAAAAGCAATTTTTTTTGTTAGTTTAATGGGGCAAAAAATAATTTTGGCCCCATCGTCTAACGGTTAGGACATCGCCTTCTCAAGGCGAGAATAGGGGTTCGATTCCCCTTGAGGCTACCATAAAAAAGACTTCGCCTCGAGCTTTGTTGAGAGGCGAAGTCTTTTGTTTATCTAATGAGAGGTAAAGAGAACTTCACAAACTGCGAAAATTGCTATGTTGACAGTTGACAGTTAACTGTCAACCTGGTATAGTTATTACATATGCTGACAACCACAGAAAAAATAGTAGAATTTATTAGGCAAAAAAAACATGTTTCGGGAGCCGACATTGCCGAACATCTTGGCATTAGCAGACAGGCCTTGTTTAAGCATCTGCCAAGACTGATGGCCTCGGGAACTATTGATAAAACCGGCAAACCTCCGCGGGTATATTATTTTATTAAAGCGCCCCCTAACACTACGATAAAGATCGACATAACCGCCAAGCTGGCGCAACCAATCAAAGATAATTATCTAATAATTACCCCCGCGGGAGAGAAAAAGGAAGGGGTGAACGGTTTTGTTTATTGGTGTGACAAGAATAATCTGCCTCATCAAAAAACAGCCCAAGAATATGTAAAAACTCTGGCCAAATATCAGGCCTATAAAAAAGGCGGGCTAATTGATGGACTTATCAAAATGAAAAGTACATTTGATCAGGTTTATTTGGATCACGTTTTTTATCTTGATTTCTACAGCATTGAACGTTTCGGAAAAACTAAGCTCGGCCAGCTGTTGCTTTATGCCAAACAAAGCCAAAACGTAAATTTGATGAAAGAAATTATCAATAATATAAAACCGAGTGTCGATAAGCTCATTAAAAAATACAAAATTGATGGGATTGGTTTTATACCGCCAACTGTTAAACGCGAACATCAGCTGATGCGAAGCTTGGAGAAGGGTTTGGGCGGAAACATCAAAAAAATTTCCATAATCAAAATTAAAACCCCGGTGGCTGTACCTCAGAAAACTCTAAGTAAATTGGCTGACCGAGTTGAGAATGCCAAAAACACTCTCGTCGTGGACGAAAACATTGTCTTTAACAATATCCTTCTTATAGATGATGCCGTTGGATCGGGGTCAACACTAAACGAAACTGCTAAAAAAATTAGAGAAAAAAGTATTTGCCAGGGAAAGATTATCGGCCTGGCACTAACGGGTAGTTTTAAAGGATTTGATGTGATTAGTGAGGTTTAATTAGTGAAACCTGGAATAAATTTTAAGGTAATTTGTTCCATTAGTTCTTTCCAAAGAAATGGGTGGAAGAAAGTAAGCGACTCTTCGTCGCAGCTTTTCTTCTCTCCAGCTTTACCCACGAAGCCATCCCAGGGGAGATGGCGCCAGGCAAGGAGCGGCACATGAGCCAGAAGCAGAACGCGGATGAGGAGTCGGAAGGAGAAGTTCTTCCGTCCCCCTCCGTGGGAGGTTGAGGACCCTTAGGAAGGAGACACCCCACACGCACCGTAGCCACCCAGCCCCAAACCGGACGGGAGGCGGACGGTCTTTAGATCGCTCGCCTCTCGCATGTTCATGTGCCCGTAGATGGGAGGCACCTGGCGAAAATCCGGAGTCGGATGACGGCCTACGGCTGCATCCGGTCGGAGTCACATCTGAAAGATGGGAAGTGCCCATCAGAAAAGAGGGAGTAAAGGGGGCGGCCACGAAAAGAACATCGTTCGTACTGCCCTGCCATGTTTCTTAAAAGGAAATATAGCAGGCGAACGATGTTTTTTAATTTTGACTGTAGAGAGGGAAAGTGCCATACTGGAAATAGGCTGACCCCAGCCTCATCGTATGGAACAAAAGGATTTTTCCTATCAGTTCTACAAAACGACCAGTGAAGCCTGGGACGCTATGTACCAGGCTCTTTTGTCCGCTCAAAAATCAATTTTTTGGGAAATTTTTATTTTCGTTGACGACATCGCCGGTTCACGTTTTGTGGACGCGCTCTGCGAGAAAGCCCGCTCCGGGCTGGAAGTCAAAATCATTATAGACGCCTATGGCAGTTTTTCTTTTTCTTGGGCGGCGGAGAGGCGCCTGCGGGATGCCGGGGTAGAGGTGCTGCGTTTCAATCGCTTGCACCCCGAGCTTCGCCTGGCCAGATGGTTGGCGCGGTTGTGGTTTCGCAATCATCGCAAGGTGCTGATCGTTGACGAATGGGTGGTATTTCTGGGCGGCGTTAATATCCACGCGGCCTATCAGAGCTGGGATGATATGTATCTGAAGCTCGCCGGCCCGCTGGCCCGTCCGCTCTTGCGCGGTTTTGCCAAAAGCTATATCTCGGCTGGCGGTGAGAAGCGCAACGTCCGGAAATTACTCGGAACAAAATTGTCGGATGATTTGAAGTTGTGGAAAGAGAAGTTTAAGTTTATTGTCCATTCACCGCGCTTCAAAAAAATCTCTAAAACCCGCCGGCTCTTTGTGCAGGCGCTCACGGTCGCCAAGGAAAGCGTCAATTTTCTGACGCCGTATTTTGTCCCGGACAAGCAGTTTTTGCAGGCGGTGGCCCTCGCCCGCCGCCGCGGGGTAAAGGTGAATATTTTTTTGCCCCTGCGCACCGACAGTAAATTGCTGGAACTGCTGGCCCTGACGTATTATGGTCATACTCTTAAAGCCGGGGCGAATATTTATTTTTTGCCGACTATGAACCACGGCAAGGCCATGAGTGTGGACAACACGCTGGGGCATGTCGGGTCAATTAACATCACGCCGCGCAGCTTTTATTTTAACGAGGAGAGCGGGGTTTCTTTTAGTGATGAGCGCATGGTGAATGATCTGAACGTGCTTTTTAACGAATGGAAAAAAATCGCCCAGCCGTTTGATGAGGAGCGCTGGAAAAAAAGGGGAGTGTGGAGCAAAATAAAAGAATGGTGGGTTCGCCGCGTAGAAAATTTTTTGTAAATACATATGCTCACTAGCGCCCCTTTGGCCGAACGTTTACGGCCGCGCACCTTTGCTGAGTTTGTCGGACAAATGGATATTGTGGGCCAGGGCAAACTGCTCCGCAAGCTCATTGAAGGCGACCAACTCTCGTCGCTCATTTTTTGGGGCCCGCCCGGAGTGGGAAAGACGACTCTGGCGCACATCATTGCCGAGCACACTAAGTCACGTTTTATCAGTTTGTCCGCCACGGGGAGCGGCAAAGAGGATCTGCGCCAAGTCATTGAGCAAGCGACCATGTCGCGTCGCCTCGGTGAACGTACTGTTTTGTTTATAGATGAAATCCACCGCTGGAACAAGGCCCAGCAGGACGCGCTCCTGCCCCATGTGGAAAAGGGGCATATTATTTTCATCGGCGCCACCACCGAAAATCCCTCGTTTGAAATTATTGGCGCCCTTTTGTCGCGTTCGCGCGTGTTTATTTTACAGCGTTTGTCGGCTGAAGATATCATCCGGGTTTTGCAGCGCGCCCTTACTGATTCCGAGCACGGCCTCGGGAACTACCCCGTCACTGTGGAGGACAAGACGCTGCGCCTCCTCGCCGAGCTCGCGGGCGGCGATGCGCGCGTAGCTTTGAATGGCCTGGAGCTCGCTGTCGTAGCCGCGGCCAAGTCGCCGGCAAAAAAGAAAAAGACGGCCATCACCGCCGACGATATTAAAGAAGCATTGCAACGAACACATTTTGTGTTTGATAAAAATGGGGAAGAGTTTTACAATCTCATTTCCGCGCTCCATAAATCTATGCGCGGCTCCGACCCCGACGCCGCTCTCTACTGGCTGGCGCGGATGCTGGAGGGCGGGGCCGACCCGCTCTACGTGGCTCGCCGGGTGGTGCGTTTCGCGAGTGAAGATATCGGCATGGCGAACAGCGAAGCCCTCATCCAGGCCACGGCGGCGTTTCAAGCTTGCCATCAGCTCGGCATGCCGGAGTGCGCCGTGCACCTGGCCCAGGCCGTGGTCTACTGCGCCAAGTCTGCTAAATCAAATCTACTTTACACCGCTTATTCTGCGGCGGCCGAAGACGCCCGCGCCACTTCGCACCTCGGCGCGCCTCTTCACCTCCGGAATGCGTCCACCGAGTTTATGAAAGACATTGGTTACGGGAAGGGCTACAAATACCCGCCCGACTTCGCGATCCCGGTGGAGCAGGAGTACCTGCCGGCTGAACTGAAGGGGAAGAAGTACCTTGTTTCCAAGAAAATCAAAAAGTAATTTTTCGCTTATTTCAGATAAAAATAGGCCCTGCCATCTTGACAAAATCTCTGGTTTATGGCATGCTTCCTTTCGTTGCAGTGATGAATTTTTAAGTAATTATCCGTTCAGACACTATGAAAAAAACTATCATTTCTGTCATCATGGCGGCCTTGCTTCTTGCCCCATTAGTCACGGCCTTTGTTGAGGCCAAGGCTCCCGCCCCGATAGTGAAACAGGTCGTGAAAACCAAGAATACCAAAGCCAAACCAGTCAGTAAGAGATTGGTAATCAAGCCCAAGACAAAAAAGGAAGCCGCTCCGGTAGTCATCACAGCGGCGGAAGCAACTGACAGCGACGGGGCCGCGGCGGCGAGTGTTTCCAGTGGCGCCGCCACGAATCCCACCGCCACCTGCCTGCGGGCGATTAAGAAAGCGAACACGTTTTGCGGCAAGATTGCGCGCGGCTGTTCTTCCCAGAGTAAAACTGAAAAATGCGTTGCCGCTAACGAACAGTGCGAGGCCGAGCAGCAAGAAGCGTTGGCGCTGTGCCCGGCGGTTAGTCAATAACAATTGAGCGGGAAGTTTCTCCGCGGTGATCAATGGTAACATTGGTCACTTTTTTTCCTTTTAAAAGCCCCGCGATTTTTTCCGGCCATTCAATAACGGTCACAACGCCGAACTCTCCCAAGTAATCTTCCACGCCGATAGCAACAAGCTCCTGTTCATTTTTGAGGCGATAGGTGTCAATGTGCACCAATGTCAAAATCCCCGCTTGTCCCGATTTCGAAAGATCGCGGATTCCGCTCGCTGCGGGAGGCGGTATTGAGTAGGGGTGGGTTGGCTGTATTTTATACACATTCATCAGTGTGAAAGTAGGGGAGGTGATATTTTCTGTTATTCCCAATCCTCCGGCCAGACCTTTTACAAAGGTCGTTTTTCCAGCGCCCAGCTCACCATGAAGGCACACCACCATGCCGCCGGCGAGTGTTTTGGCCAAGGCCGCGGCCGTCTTTTTTGTTTCGTCTTCCGAGTGAGATGTTATTTTTAAAAGTGGAGAGTGAATTGTCATAGCTCCTTATGTATCATATCTAACGCGCCCTGTAAAGTTGCGTTTTTATAGTTTTTTTTATATACTGTACCTATGTCTATCACCATCGCGGAGGTCAAAAAGATTGCCGAGCTAGCCCGCATAGAGCTCACGCCAGCGGAAGAAAAGCGGCACGCCGAAACTATTTCGGCGGTTTTAGACTACATGAAAATTTTGAATGAGGTAGACACGAAGGGTGTGGAGCCTACTTTTCAGGTCACGGGCCTCGTCAACGTATTTCGCAAAGACGAGGTTGAACCATGTGTCATCACCAAAGAAATCATTGCTCAGATGCCTCAGACCGAAGGCGATGAACTGGTGGTGCCAGAAGTTTTTGAAGACTAATATGAAGCTAAACGAACTCACCATTACCGAAGCCGCTGAGGGCCTGAAGAAGAAAAAATTTACCGCTGTGGAGCTGACCCGCGCGTGCCTAGACCTTATTAAAAAACGCAACCAAGAGATCAATGCGTTCATCACCGTGTCCGAAAAGTCCGCTTTGGAGGAAGCGAAAGCCGCCGACAAACTACTCGCGGCAGGGAATGGCAAAGCCCTCACCGGCATTCCGTTTGCCGTCAAAGATGCTATTTGTACAAAAGATATTCGTTCCACCGGCTCAGCCAAGATTTTGGACAACTATGTGCCGCCGTTTGATGCCACGGTCATCAAAAAAATTCGGGATCTGGGCGGGGTGCTCATTGGAAAAAATAATTGCGATGCTTTTGGCCATGGCGCCAGCAATGAAAATAGCATGTATGGCCCGGTGAAAAATCCGCACGACACCAGCAAGGTCGCCGGTGGTTCCAGCGGCGGGTCAGCCGCGGCGGTCGCGGACAACCAATGTATTTTTGCCATTGCCGAAGACACCGGCGGCTCCATTCGTCAGCCCGCGAGCTTTTGCGGCGTCGTTGGTTTGCGTCCCAGCTACGGCCGCAATTCCCGCTACGGCATCATGCCCATGGCCTCATCGCTGGATACTGTCGGGCCCATCACCAAAACAGTCGCGGATTTAGCCATCGTGATGGAAGCCATTGCCGGTCGCGATGACCGCGACGCCACCACTGTGCCCGATTCGGTGCCTATCTATACAAAAGCTTTGGAAGAAAGTTTGAAAGGCGTGAAGGTGGGCGTGCCGAAGGAATACTACGAGATTGCCGGCATGGACCCGGAAGTAAAAGCGGCCACGGAAAAACAAATAGAAAAATTGAAGAAATTAGGCGCTAAAATTGTGGATGTCAGTTTGCCACACACCAAGTACGCTATCGCTGTCTACTATATCATCGTACCCAGCGAAGACAGCTCAAATCTTGGTCGTCTTGATGGCGTGCGCTATGGTGTCAGAAGTAAGCCCTCTCCCCGCGGGAGAGGGACAGAGGGTGAGGGGTCGTCACAAGGCGCACTTTATGATCTCTACGCCAAGAGCCGCGCGACCGGTTTTCCCGAAGAAGTAAAGCGCCGCATTCTCATCGGCACCTACGCACTTTCCGCCGGGTACTACGACGCCTACTACAAAAAAACGCAACAGGTCCGCACCCTTATCAAACAAGATTTTGACAAAGTATTCAATCCGCCATCTGGTGGAGTTGACGTGCTCATCACCCCGACTTCGCCGTTCCCGGCTTTCACCATCGGCGAAAAAGCCAACGACCCGATCGCCATGTATCTGGCTGACGTGATGGTTTCTCCGGCGGCGGTCGCCGGCATGCCCGCCCTGTCTGTGCCAGCAGGCGTGACCAAATCCGGTTTGCCGATTGGTATACAAATAATCGGCGCTCGATTGAAAGAGGCAAAGGTACTGAACGTTGGTTACCAGTTGGAAACAAACAATTAATCGTGTGTCATTCCCGCAAAAGCGGGAATCCATAGCAAGAGTTTTAGAAATGTTGAATGATGGATTCCCAATCAAGTTGGGAATGACAGACGTAAAATAATTATCTATGCCCAAAAAAACCACGCGCCAACCAGCCACTCCCGCCTCGGCTGTTTCTTCTGGTAAAACCCTTGCGGACTCGCATTTTCATACCACTGGCGCCGCCGTGAACTATCGCGATTCCTGGCGCATTTTTCGGATCGTCACCGAAATCGTGGAAGGCTATCAATTTTTGAGCGAACTAAAAAAAGAAGTGGTGGTCCTCGGCTCGGCCCGCATTTCGCCCAATGAAAAATATTACAAAGTCGCCGTGGAACTCGGGCGGTTACTTGGCAAACATGGCTTCACCACTATTACCGGCGGCGGCCCGGGCATTATGGAGGCCGCCAACAAAGGCGCGTTTGAAGTCGGCGGCGAGTCGGTGGGCCTCAACATTCAGCTGCCCTTTGAACAGCGCATCAACCCTTACGTCAAAAAAGCCACCGCTTTCTATTATTTCTTCACGCGCAAGGTGATGCTGACCAGCCCGGGCAACGCTTTTGTTTTTTTCCCCGGCGGCTTTGGCACGCTGGATGAGTTTTTTGAAGTGGTGGACTACATGGAGCTGGGGTTCATGGAAAAAACTCCGATTGTGCTGGTCGGTCGGGAATATTGGCAGCCGATTGTGGATTTCTTAAAGCAAAAATCAATCGCGCTCGCGCACTCGTTGTCCGAGAAAGATATTGCCGACTGGCACATGGTGGAAACGGCTGAAGAAGCTTTCTCCTTTATAAAAGATACGACCGATAACTCTGATGTCTGGGGAGTGGCCAACGGTCCGTTGTATTTTGAGGGGGCCGCCGATTGGCGGGTGTTCCGCATCATGGCTGAATTGGTGGAAGGATTTGAATTTTTGACGAAAGTTAAACATGATGTCACGGTGCTTGGCACCAAGAGCGTGCTCCCGGGTTCAGCATATTATCAAGCCGCCAACGAACTGGGGGCGGTACTCGCTAAGAGCAAACACATGGTTATTACCGGCGGCGGCCCGGGCATTATGGAGGCCGCCAACAAAGGCGCGTTTGAGAATGGGGGGGAGAGCATCGGCATCAATGTGCATTTTAAAGGACATGAACGGGTGAATAACTACTTGACCAGATCAATCAGCTTCTCTTTCCCCTTTGTGCGCAAGCTCATTATCACCGCCCCGTCCGAGGCCTTTGTTTTTTTCCCCGGCGGTTTTGGCACGCTCCATCAGCTTTTTGAATTGCTGACGCTCCAAGAAACGAAAAAAATAGAACCGCTGCCCATTATTCTTTACGGGCGGGAGTTCTGGCAACCGCTGATTGATATTGTTCATAATTTAAATGTGAAATTCAAAACCATCAGTCAGATTGACGAGTCATTCTTGAAATTTATTGATCGTCCCGACGATATTATGTCGCATTTAAAATAGGACTGTCATTCCCGCACCCACTTTCGTGAGTGTAAACTCCAGCGGGAATCTATTGTTGAACAAAGTAGAGTCATGGATTCCCCTTTTCAGGGGAATGACAACCGTGAGAGACGCTTTACTTCGTTCGAAATGAAAATGTAATATGATCCCGTACTTCCAATACAACGCCATTCTCATCGGCCCCGTCCCCATTCAGGTGTGGGGGCTCATGGTGGCGCTGGGCATTGTCGCGGCCGTCCTTCTTATGCAGTGGCTCGCGAAAAAATATTTTCTCTCTCCCGAAGTCGTTTTAGACCTCACGCTCTGGTGCCTCATTCCGGCGTTTATTTTCGCCCGGCTCTTTCACGTGGTTTTTTACAACCTGGATTATTTCCTTCTTCACCCCGCGGAGATATTCGCCGTTTGGAGCGGGGGAGCATCGTCGTTTGGCGGGTTCATCGGGGCCGCGCTCGGAGCCTGGCTCTTCGCCAAACGGCGCAAATTTAGTTGGAAAGAGTTTGTGCCGTATTGCGACATCGCGGCTCTTGGCCTCTGGCTCGGTTGGGGCATTGGGCGTATCGGGTGTTTTCTTATTCACGACCACCTGGGTACGCTGTCGCATTTTCTGCTGTCCGTAAATTATCCCGGCGGCGCTCGTCACGACCTGGGGCTCTACGAGTCCATACTTGGCTTCGTGCTTTTCATTATCTTCGCCCTGTCGTTCCAGCGGTTGGTCAAAATGCGCTGGGGTCTGGTGGCGACACTTTCCAGCCTGCTCTATGCGGTCAGTCGTTTTTTTCTGGATTTTTTGCGCGCCACCGACCTGCCCGGCAGCGACATTCGCTACGCGCAGCTCACCCCGGCGCAGTGGGGCATGCTTCTCATCGTGGTTGCGTTGACGGCGAGCCTTATTTCTGTTAGACTCAAACGGCAAAACAAACCGATGTCATCCTGATCCCGACTCAGTCGGGAGAAGGATCCCTGTCTTAATTTGTTCGTATTAGCACGGAAGGGTCGCATAGCGGTCTAGTGCACGTGCTTGGAAAGCACGCAAGGTGTCAAAACCTTCAGGAGTTCAAATCTCCTCCCTTCCGCCATTTTTTATAATCTTCTATGTTATTAGGTGAATTTGGGAATTTTTTACAGTCGGTTGATCTGGAGGCCTACCGTGACAAATATCGGTCTATTAAAATTGTGGAAATGGACTTGCCCAAGGAGATTCAAGCTATCAATATGCTGTACAAGGTATATTGGGAAAAGAAGAAATTTTTGAGTTTCGAAAAGTTTTACGAGGAATATTTGCAAGAATATAAGAAAGAGATTAGTAACTTTCAAGAAAAAACTGGGATGTGCAAAACATGTTTTGGTAAAGGTTTGCCTGCAAGAATTTACAGAACATGGGCGAGCATCATTACGCAAATTCACGCTGGGTACGTTGCCGAATCCGTTTTTGGTGATGGAACAGTAGAGATGTCTGGTGAGCTTGATCACAAAGGAGCTGACTTTCAAGTCAAATATCTGGGTAAAATTTTAAATTATCAGGTTAAGAAGAAATCTCTTGGCAGAGAGGTGCGACAGGAAAAACCCAAATCAAAAAATCCGCTACCAGGGGAGTTTGTGGACATTAAGTATGAGGTTCCGAGCGGCGATTACTTCAAAAATCCAAAGAAGAAGAACGGGGAATTTAAATTGCCGTACAAGAGATTCCAAGATAATAAGGAGCTAAGGAGACTTCCGAATGGTTTTGTTGTTTTCACTCCTCATATTTTTGAGGCCAAGAAAAAAGAGATTGACGCCGGACTAAAATAATTTTGGTGTCACCTTTACAGAAGAAATGGTTTTTTCAGCGATCTTCACATAGTCAGGATTAATCTCAAAACCGATATAGTTTTGATTTAATTCTTTTGCGGCCGCGCATTCGGCTCCTGTGCCGACAAAAGGCACTAGAACCACCCCATCTTTCTTGGGCGCCGATGATCTGATCAATTTCCTACATAGCTCCAGCGGTTTTTGTGTCGGGTGTTTAATAATTTTGTGGTCGATGTGTTTTTTAAGTTCTCTCGGCTCAAAAATATTTCCTCCGCAAGTTTTACAAATAAACCACCTTTCATTCATACCAGCCCCTCCAGCCAGGGCTGGTATTTTTATAACATCTCTTGGCAAAGCGCCGCCCTCGTGCGCCTTGTAGATAGTTTCTAATCCACCCTTGCTAAATCTACCAACTGTTCCTTTTCTTATTTTACCAGCCGCCCCGTTCAAAAATCCTTCCGTGTATGGCTCTCTGACCTCGTCTCTATTGAAAACCGGCTTATCTTTCCAGGCACAGATAATTGCTTCATGGCTTCTCTGCCAAAAATTAAGAGAGGCGACATTTTTATTTGTGTAGTGCCAGATAAGCCAGCGTTTGTTTATGGGGATTTCAACAGAAAGATGAGCAAGAATTTCACTGAAACCGTAAATAAACATTGTCCCCGTCGGTTTCATTGTTCGGATACTTTCGCCGATCCATTCTTTGCACCATGCGATGTATTCGTTCAGCTCTCGTTTATCAATGTTGTTTCCAAAATCCTTGCCGATATTATATGGTGGATCAATTATGACGACATCGCAACTTTCATTCGGAAGCTTCCGTAGCTCTTCAGTTGCATCATTTAAAATAATTTGGTTTAAAGGCAGCGCAGTATTTCTTTTGATTTTTCTTGATGTAATTGGTTCTTCTAAAAAGGCATTCTCATCATTTTTTATCACATCAATCACGATGCCTTGTATCGCGAACGGAGTTTGTCTAGAAATAATTATGGGGCTCATTGTTTTGTTGGCCGGTTGCAGCCTGATATGCCTTTTTTCTTTGTACATTTTTTTTAATGTAGTTTCGTAATTATCAATTAAGGCCACAACCCTTTGTCCGTTATCAGCTGCGCTCTGCTGTTTGACTAGCACAACGTCGCCATCGTTGATATTCTCTTCAGTCATGCTATTACCGACTACTTTCAGGGCATAGAAATTACCGGAGTTAGGCAGTTTACTTTGGGGTACGGCTATGGCCTCTCTTTCTTTAATTGCTTCTATGGGCTGACCCGCCGCTATGGTTCCGAGTAATGGTATTTTGATTAAACTATCATTTTGCACAACTTCAACACCACGAGCAGAATTATTTTTTTTGATTAATCCCTTTTCCGCCAGTTCTTCCATATGTTCGTGTATTGTGCCAATCGCGCGTTTAAGGCGCCTCGCCACTTCCTCAATGGTGGGGGATATGCTGTGCTTATTTATGTAAGAAGTTATAAAATCCAAAACCTCCTTCTGTTTTCTGGTTGGCGATTGCATATTTCGTTGAACTTATTTTGGGGTGATTTTAGGTAGTTATATTATACCCGAAAATTTCCCGAAAATCAAAAATAAAGTTATCCACATTTAATTCGGCCGGCAAACTTTGACAAGAACTACCCCATCTGATATACTAATCTCAATTTGTGATACGCTACTTCTTCCAACGCGTATCCCTGTAGCCAGTCCCGATAGATCGGGGCTGGTTTTTTGTTTAAAGAGCTGGTATAGTACCGCTCACTTATGACTACCCCGTTCTATTATCTTTATATCTTTATCTTTGGTGGTTTTTTAGGCTGGATTTTGGATACCGGCTTTCGGTTTTATGCGGACAAGCGCTACGCGCCCGGCACGCTCATCCCATTCTTTTCAATTATTTATGGCGTGGGCGCGGTGGTGCTGGACGTGGTCTTTGTGTATACTCCACTGCCGGCCGTTCTGCAGGTGCTGTTTGGCGCCATCCTGGCCGTTCTTTTGGAGCTGGTTTCCGGCCTGGTTATGCTGGCCGTTTTGAAGCGGCGCCTATGGAGATATCGTGGTGGCCGGTTTAATTACCGCGGCCTTATTGATCTGGAGCATTCTATCTACTGGCTCTTGCTTATTGCCGCCTATCGGGTGGTCTATCATTTTTTCATGTAGTCCGTCCGCGCGGGCCACTCGCCTGGTCAGATGAGCTGCCCGCAAGGTTGAATGACCTTGTGGATAACTCTTTTTTTCATTTTGTGGTATACTATCTATAACACTATACCTAGTGGAATAGGATACTTTTATATCACTAGGTATAGTATCAGCAGGTCTTTATTCATTTTTTAAAAAAGTACGAGTATGCCTATCGCAAAGGTGCAAAAACGTACCGGCGCCGTGGTTGATTTTACTCCGTTCCGAATTGAACAGGCGATAGAGAGCGCGCTCTCGGCGGTGGGGCAGGAGGGCCATGTGGCGCTGGCGCGTTCAGTTACCAGCGATGTCATAGCGGCGGTGGACGCGCAGTTTTCCGATGCCGTGCCGAACGTGGAGAGTATTCAGGATATTGTGGAGAAGACCCTGATCAAGCGCGGTTTGGCCGAGGCCGCCAAGGCTTATATTCTCTACCGGGCGAAACGCGCCGAGTCCCGCACCGGCAAAAATATCGTGGTGGAAGTGCAAAAAACCATTGCCGAGTATCTCTATCAGATGGATTGGCGGGTGAATGCCAACTCCAACCAGGGTTATTCGCTCGGCGGCATGATTTTGAACACCTCCGGCAAGGTGATAGCCAACTACTGGCTGGAGCAGGCCTACCCCAAATATGTCGGCGACGCGCACCGCAACGCTGATGTGCATATTCACGACCTGGACGTGTTTTCCGGCTATTGCGCCGGTTGGAGTCTGCGCGCGCTTCTGGAAGAAGGGTTTAATGGCGTGCCGGATAAAATTGAGTCCGGAGCTCCGAAACATCTGTCCAGCGCCGTGGCGCAGATGGTGAATTTTTTAGGCACACTCCAGAACGAATGGGCCGGCGCCCAGGCCTTTTCCAGTTTTGATACCTACTTGGCGCCGTTCGTAAAAAAGTTTGAACTGGAGCTCCGGGCTGATATCGCTACCGAGGGCATAACATTTGGAAGCGCAGAGCAGAAGGAAGACTATATCGCGCGCAAAGTGTACGGGTATGTCTACCAGAACATGCAATCGTTCGTTTTCAATTTGAACATTCCGTCTCGCTGGGGCACGCAGACGCCCTTCACCAACATCACCCTGGATTGGATAGTACCTGAAGATTTGAAAGATAAACGTCTCCTGCTGGGCGGAAAGGAATTTGCGTTCACCTTCGGCGAGCTGCAGTCGGAAATGGATGTGATTAATAAAGCGTTCATTGATGTCATGATCGCGGGCGACGCCAAGGGGCGCACGTTTACGTTTCCGATTCCTACCTACAATATCACCAAAGATTTTGACTGGGACAATCCGAAAAACCTGCCGCTCTTTGAGATGACCGCCAAATATGGCACGCCCTATTTTCAGAATTTTATTAATTCCGACCTGAATCCGGGCGACGTGCGCAGCATGTGTTGCCGTCTGCAATTGGATTTAAAAGAGCTGAAGAAGCGCGGCGGCGGGCTCTTTGGCTCGGCCGAGATGACCGGCTCGGTGGGGGTGGTCACCATCAACGCCGCGCGTATTGGCTACCAGCACAAAGGCGACCATGAGGGGTTCTATAAACGTCTGGAGTATCTCATGGATCTGGCGCAGGTGTCGCTGGAGATCAAACGCAAAGAAATTCAAAAGTGGATTGACCGCGGGCTTTTCCCCTATACCAAGCGTTACCTCGGCTACCTCAAAAATCATTTTTCCACCATCGGCGTGAACGGCATTAATGAAGCGATCCGTAACTTCACGGGCGACCTTGAAGACATTGCCACGCCTTTCGGCCAGCAGTTTGCGCGCGAAGTACTTGATTTCATGCGCGCGCGGCTGCAAACCTATCAGGAAGAAACAAAAAATCTGTACAACCTGGAAGCGACGCCGGCGGAGGGCACCACCTACCGGTTTGCCAAAGAAGACCGGAAGCGTTTCCCTGATATTCTCCAGGCTGGCACCGTGGAGGCGCCCTACTACACCAATTCCTCGCAGCTGCCGGTCGGCTATACCGACGACGTGTTTGAGGCGCTTCAGCTGCAAGACAGTCTGCAGACTCGTTATACCGGCGGCACGGTGCTGCATTGCTATTTGAACGAGCGCGTTTCCGATGGAGTGAGCTGCCGCAACTTGGTGCGTACCATTCTTTCCAATTTCCGTCTGCCCTACATCACCATCACCCCGACATTTTCCATTTGCCCGAAGCACGGGTATCTGGCGGGGGAATGGGACTGGTGCCCGAAGTGTGATTCTGAGCTCGGCCTTGAGGGGGCCGTGCGCTACGACCAGGTTATCCGGCTAAAACACGCGAGCCCGGCCGCCGCCCGTTAAGAAGTATTCATTTTTAATTTTTAATTTTATTTTGTTGTATGGAACCAACCCAACAAAAACAAAGAACTCGGTGCGAAGTCTGGACGCGTGTGATGGGCTACCACCGGCCCGTATCGCATTTTAATATCGGTAAAAAAAGCGAACACTATAGCCGTAAACATTTCACCGAGTGCCAAGCTGCCAACTCGCGCTTTATTAAACACTACGCCGCTTTCACGCCAACTTCGTCCAACACCGCGACGGCGTAAGGGCGGCCGTCTTTCGTCCGCTTATGCTTATCTCCGGCGTCCAGCCATTCACCATGCTTGATTACCCGGGCAAAAGCGCCGCCATCGTTTTTACCGCCGGGTGCAATTTTCGCTGCGGCTATTGCCACAACCCGGAGTTTGTTCTGCCCGAGCTTTTGGCTAAGATGAAAGACAGCTTTATCCCCACTGAAGCTGTTTTTCGTTTTTTAGACGAACGGCGGGGGCTTTTGGAGGGGGTGGTGGTGACCGGCGGCGAGCCGACCATGCACCACGATCTGGTGCCATTTTTGGGCGAAATTAAACGGCGCGGGTTTGCGGTGAAGCTGGATACCAATGGCAACCGGCCCGAGGTGGTCGCCGCCGCTCTCTCCGCGGGCAGCCTTGACTATATTGCCATGGATTACAAAACAAGCCTGAGTGAATACCAGGCGCTAGCGGGCGCTTTGGCTTCCCGGGTGAAGATTAAGGAAACAGTGGAACTCATTAAACAAAGCGGCATTGGCTATGAGTTTCGCGTTACCTTGGTGAAAGAGCTCCATTCTGCTATACTGATTGAACAGATGGTGAAAGAACTCGCGGGGGCACGCTGTGTTTTTTTGCAGCAATTCCGCCCGGCCACCACGCTGAATCCGGCGTTCGCTAGTTATCGGGCATTCTCTGCGGGGGAGATGGAGGCTATTGCCGAACAATTTCGCGCCACCGTTCTTGAGGTGGCGGTTCGTCAGTAACGCGTTAAATGTTAAGGTTATTTTTTACCTTTAATATCTATGGACACAAACAAAAAAATAGAGTGGATTCTGCGTGTCGCGGTGGCCGGAGAGTTTTTTGGTCACGCCATGTTTGCGCTCCAGGGCAAAGCGCAGTGGGCCGGTTGGTTGATCAAACTATTTGGGGTCGGCAATGCGACCGCTCTTACGATTCTGACGGTGATTGGAGTGGCGGATATCGTAGTAGCGCTGATCATGCTGTTGCGCCCGATTCGGGTAGTGCTTCTCTGGGCGGCTTTCTGGGGGTTTGCCACCGCTCTCGTCAGGCCGATTGTCGGGGAATCATTTTGGGATTTTATAGAACGCTTTGCTAACTGGGGGGCGCCACTCGCGCTTTTGTTGGTGCGCGGCTGGCCGAAAAACGGCCGAGAGTTTGTTCAATAGAAAAAACGGCGGATGACTAAGGCGACCGAAGCAAAAATACTTGACCTTGGAACGGGACCGGGAGCGCGCAAGACCCTCTCATTTTTCAAGATGCCGATTTTTGTGCTCGCCGGCTTGATAGTCTACGGGGTATTTTTTCGTTCGGTCGCATCCGGCCGCTGGTTTGCTATCGGCATCATCGTTATCGGCAGTTTTAATTTGTTTTTAGAAACCTTTAAAGCGCTCGTCAAAAGACAATTCGCGCTGGATTATATCGCCATCACGGCTATTCTGGTAAGCGTTTTGACCGGGGAGTATCTGGTCGGTCTCGTCATCGTCCTTATGCTCTCGGGCGGCACCACGCTGGAAAAATATGGCCTCGCGCGCGCCAAACAATCGCTCACGTCGCTCACCAATCGTATCCCGAATGAGGTCGTATTGTGGCAAGGCGGCCGGGCTGAAGTGCGCGTGCCCATTGAGGGGGTAGCGGTCGGGACGGAAATTCTGGTTCGGAAAGGCGAGGTGGTGCCGCTGGATGGCGAGCTCTTGTCCAAAGAAGCGGTATTTGATGAATCGTCACTGACCGGCGAGCCCTACATCATGGAAAAAGTAGAGGGCGACCAGGTGAGGAGCGGTACCGTGAATCAAGGCGAAGCGGCCGTGGTCAGAGTAACGAAGCCCGATCGCGAGTCCACGTATCGTAAAATTATTGAATTGGTAAAACGCGCGCAGGCCGAGAAAGCGCCGCTTCTCCGCTTGGCCAATCGTTACAGTATCTTTTTCACGGTGTTGACCGCGTTCATCGCGGGGGTAGCGTATGCCTTTAGCCGTGATATTAATCTGGTGTTGGCGGTCTTGGTGGTAGCCACCCCCTGCCCGCTGATTCTGGCTACCCCCATCGCTTTGTTCGGAGGCATGAATGTGGCCGCCCGCAATCGTATTTTAGTGAAGAACTTGACGAGCTTTGAAGCGCTGGCGCGCGCCACCGTCGTCGTGCTTGATAAGACCGGCACCATCACGCTGGGCCGGCCGGTGGTTAATAAAGTGGAAATTTTAAACAAACAGTTTGATCGGCAAAGTGTTCTGGGTATCGCCGAAGCCATTGAACGCAACTCTCTGCACCCGCTGGCGAAAGCGATTGTGGAAGCGGCGCGGCAAGCCGGGGCGAAGCGGCTCATGGCGACTAATATTGTGGAGTCGCTCGGCTCTGGCATCTCCGCCACTATTCATGGGCGCGCCTATACGCTCGCCAAGATGAGCCGTTACCACCACAGCAACGCGGTGGAGTTACAGACAGATACCGATGGATCTATCGCCCGGTTTGAGTTTGAAGATCGCCTCAAAGGCGATTCGGCGGATATTATCAAAGCTCTGAAGCAGCTTGGTTTCAAATTGTATATTTTTACCGGCGACCGGGAAGAGAACGCTAAAAAGATTATCGCAAATCTGGGCGCTGTCGGGTCTTTGGTCACCATTCGGGCCAATTGTACGCCGGAGCAGAAGAAAGACGGCGTGGTGCAGCTGAAACAGAAACGGGAAACGGTCGCGATGGTCGGGGACGGTATCAACGACGCCCCCGCTCTGGCCGCGGCCGATATCGGCATGGTGTTTAGCAATGAAGAGCACACCGCCGCTTCCGAGGCGGCAGATGTTATATTTTTGGGCGGCGACCTTTCCTCCGTTACCTTTATTTTGCGCACGGCCAAGCGCACCATTCGCGTGGCGCTCCAGAGCATCTGGTGCGGCATCGGTTTGAGCGTGCTCCTGATGGTGCTCGCCGCCGCCGGGCAAATTCCACCGCTCGTTGGCGCCGTGATGCAGGAGGGTATTGATGTGCTAGTTATTATAAACGCCCTTCGCGCGAGCATTGGCCGCCCGGAGGAACAGTCTATTCATTGAGTAAGTATTTTTTTATGCTAAAACCAAAAGTGGTCGTGTATAATCTGTGGCCAGAGTTAAAAGACTATGCCCGCGCTAAATTGCGCGGCTTTCCGCACGCTATTCATACCAGCGCTCTCACGCCCGTGTCGGCCGATCCCACCGCCGAAGTATTGGTGGTGTTTATTGAGTCAGCGGCGACAAAAGACATTATGGCGCGCCTGCCGAAGCTCAGATATATCACCACCATGAGCACGGGCTATGATCATATTGATCTGGGGGCGGCAAAAAAACGTCAGATCCCCGTGTCTAATGTGCCTACCTATGGCGAAAACACGGTGGCCGAACATGCTTTCGCGCTCATTTTAGGGCTCACCCGCAAACTGTTTGAATCGGTGAAGCGTGTGAAAGAGGGCCGCTATGATTTTCGCGGTTTGCGCGGGATGGATATCAAAGGCAAGACGCTCGGCGTTATCGGCACCGGCCATATCGGGGCCAACGTAGCGCGCATGGCTAAGGGTTTTGAAATGGCAGTACTGGCCTACGATGCCAAACCAAACCCGGCGCTCGCCCAAACGCTTGGCTTCACCTATGTGGCGCTTCCGGCGCTGCTTAAAAAATCCGATATTGTCACCATCCACGCGCCGCTCTTTCCGGCTACCTATCATCTCATCAACAAAAAGAACCTCGCGCTCATGAAACCGGGGGCGCTCCTCATCAATACCGCGCGCGGCGGCATCGTGGACGCTGAAGCGCTCTTGGCGGCGCTCAATTCCGGCCGGCTCGCCGGTGCCGGTCTGGATGTTCTGGAAGATGAAAATTTGTTACAGAACTTTGAAGAAGTAATGCGCCACGGCAACACTGAATTCAAGCTGAAAACGACGCTCGTGAATAACCTGCTCATTGATCACCCGAACACCATTGTCACGCCGCACAATGCGTTTAACAGCGCCGAGGCGCTGGAGCGCATTATCAATGTGACGGTTGATAATATAACTTCCTTCGCTCAGGGGAAAATACAAAATCGGGTGGGCTAGCCGGACAGGTCTTTTATGTCCTGCTCGTACTTGGCGGTGAGCGTCAGCACATTGTCGCCGTAGAAGCGGTAGCGGGCATTAGTGCCGCCGGAAAAATAGCGCATCGCGGCCTTCCATTGGCCGTCTTTGGTCGCGTCTGCGCCGTTGGCTTTGAGGAGAACGGCCGCGGCGATAAACGCGTCACGAATATCCCAGGGGTCGGCCTGGCTTTTGCCGGTCAGCGCCATCACTTCTTTGGTGTGCCGCACCCAGGTGGAGGGGATAAACTGCGCCGGCCCCATGGCCCCGCCCCAGCCGATCTGGTTGCCTTTTTTGTCACGCATTGGGCAGGATACCGGCGTTATGTCCGGATCGCGTCCCAAATCTTTGGTCACGGCCAGAAAGGGCTCCTGATCGCGGTCTGGTTTCATGACCACTTTCCAGCTTTTTTCCGGCGGGTCGCCGGGCCGGTTGCAGGTGCCCACGTTTTTTCCCAGGTTTGATTCTTGGGTTAAAATAGCTAGGAGAAACGCCGGCGTGACGCCGGTTTGCGCCGACACCCACTGGGCAATGGACACCGCCTGGCCAAAATTAATCTGGGTGCCGACGCCCAAGAGTTCGTAGATGCGGCTCCGGATATTCGCCGCCCGGCGCTGGTTGTCTTGAAGCATGTTTTGATAGGCAGTCTCTTGCCCCTGCGTTACTTTCAGCAGGTCGCTCTGTTCGGTTAATTTTCCGGCCAGCGCATTCTGTTGTAAATTTGTCACTGTCAGGAGTTTTTGCGTGTCGTCTTTCTGGTCCGCGTACACCGCGTGCTGTTCATCCAGTGCGCGTTCCGCGGCTTTGACTTCTTTCACCAGGCGGTTGATATCCAGCGCGAGCAGTTCATAATTTTTTACCTGTACAAACACATCGCTCAAGCCGCCCCGCGCTGTTAAACTTAATAAAAACAGCTCCCGATCTTTGTGCTCAAGCTGGCGGAGCAGGGAGGCCAATTCATTTTTAAGCCGGTCGTGTTTCTGCTGGGTAACGGAAATCGTTTGCTCGGTCTTTTTTAATTTTACTTGGATATCTTGGAGTTTGACCGCTGTGGCCTTTATTTTTAACTGCAGACCAGCCTGCTCTTTCTTGAGCTGTTTGATTTTGTTAGCGAGCGTCTGTTTTTCGCCTTTGGTGGCGGCCAACTGTTGTTCAAAATCGGCAATTTGCGCTTCAATTCTCTTGAGGTCTTGCTCCAGCTGCGCTTGTACGGCCGCGTCCGGCGCTGCTTTAGCCGGGAAGATGGGTCTGGCCAGGAAAACTAGCGCGAGTATTATAAAAAATAATGGGTACTTTTTCATACGTAGTACCCATTAGCATACCAGTTTTCTCACCAATTTTCAATTTTCACTTACAATCAAGCGCCGTTTGGAGATTCTTGAGATTATTTCTCATTACCGTGAAATAATCCTGCCCCTGCGCAATTTCTTGATTCGTCAAACCCTCAAGAGGGTTCAAAACAAGCGTCTTGGCCCCGGTTTCATACGCCAGCGTCTCGGCGAGCTTCGGGCTCACCAAACTTTCAAAAAAAATATATTTTATGTTATGTTTTTTAACATAATCAGTAACGTCAGCTAGTTTTTTGGCCGAGGGTTCAGCATCAGGAGACAAGCCGGAAATCGCTATCTGCTCAAACTCATACTCGCGGGCCAAATATCCGAAGGCGGTGTGCGCGGTGGCGATATTTTTTTGTTTGCAGCTGCTCAAATCCTGCCGATATTTTTGGTCTAAAGCATCGAGCTTGGCCAGGAGTTGCGTGGCGTTATTTTCATAGAAGTTCGCGTTGGCGGGGTCAACCGCCGCCAGACTGTCGGCGATCGTCGTCGCCTCTTTTTTAGCGAGTACAGGGTCAAGCCATACATGCGGGTCGCGCACCGTTTCTCCGTCCTCAATTACTTTCTGGTTGGCGATATCGTCTCCGACAGAGACAATAATAGTGGCAGTGTTCTGAAGCGTATTTTTTACTTTATCTCCCCAGGCTTCCAGCTTGCCGCCGTTCAGTATCAACAGCTTGCTATCTTCAATGTGGGCCATATCCTGGGTCGTGGGCTCGTAGTCGTGCGGTTCGGCCCCGGCCGGAGTAATGTTATAAACAATTGCCTTGTCTCCGGCAATTTGGGTAGCAAAGTAGTAGAGCGGGTAGAACGAGGTGACGACACGCAATTTGTTTGCCACTGCGGGTGGTCTATTTCTTGTCCCGGTCGTCATTGTAAAGTAAGTAATAGCCAAGAATGCCAAAAGGGCCGCTATAATTAAAAATGTTCGTATTTTCATAAAGTATCAGTAAATGTGTTGATTATAGATGATGTAATGCTTTATTACAAGGCAGACCTGTTGCGGCGCAGGCAGCTTTGTGCTATAGTTCCGGCATTACTTGCGAAGTTTCTATGCTCTCAACCCTTTGGTTTGCTGTTCTGTATCAGCCTCTTTTCAACACCCTGATCTGGATTTATTCCAATGTCGCCAACGAAAATCTGGGCTGGGCCGTTATCTGGCTCACCATATTTTTGCGTATCCTGCTTCTGCCCCTCTCCATAATTTCCGAGTATAATGAAGTGCGCCACCAGCAGGTGGTGGATGAAGCCGGCAAAGTGCTTCAGTCTTATAAAAATGACCGGGTGGCGCAGAAAGAAGTGGCTCGCCAGATAATGAAGAAATACCACATGTCGCCCTGGGCCAAAGTGCTCTCGCTCATTATTCAGCTTCTGGTTTTGATTTTGCTTTATCAGGTCTTCATTCGCGGAATCACCGGCGATAAAGTCATCAAGATTCTTTATTCTTTCATTGACTTTCCCGGGAAAATCAATACTAATTTCTACGGCTTTGAAATTGGCCGGGTGCACGACTGGCTCTGGGCCGGCATCGCTTCGGTCTACCTCTTTGTTTCCATCTTTTTGGAGAGCCGGGGGCGAAAGGTCTGGGAGCGCTCGGAGATGTATTATTTGCTTTTTTTCCCGCTTTTCACATTCATTGTGCTCTGGTACCTGCCCATGGTAAAATCGCTCTTTATTTTGACAACCATGATATTCTCTGATACCATAACACTCGTTAGGCACATCGTTTTTCCTGATAAAAAGAAAGACGCGACCCATCATTAAACCTTTGTCTGTCATTCTGAGTGAAACGAAGAATCCCTTAAACACAGACGCAAGGGATCCTTCACTTCGTTCAGGATGACAACGTTTTACTTCGTACCATTTCACTATGTCTGCCGAATCTTTGGATAAGTTAATGTATTCGTTTGTCGTTGATGACGTTTTGAAGGGCCTGTTTATCTACGTGCCGCCGGGATATGTGGCCTGTGTCTACGATTTGGGCCGCGGAGTGCTCAAAAAAGTGCTTACTCCCGGGTTGCACCTCAAAATTCCGTTCTGGCAGAAAGCCAAGCTTTTTAACATTCAAACACTTGAATACAGCATTTCTCGCCAGTTCAACCCTGAGCACGAACGCGCGTTGGGTGATATTCCCATTGCCGCCGTGACCCAAGACAGCAAACGCCTGGGCGTTGAGGGCACCATTTTGCTTCGTTTGGATATCCACCAGGTGCCAAGCATTTGGCAGACCATTGGTGAAGATTTCGTCGCGAAAATCGTCCGCCCCGCCATCCGTAGCCGCATCCGTATTGTCTTTAGCCGGTTTGACTACGCCGACATTGTTGGCTCTAAACGCGACACGGTGGAAATGGAGCTCAAAAACGAGCTGGAGCGTATCTTCTACGCCCGCGGTATCTACGTGGAAAATGTCCTTCTGACCGAGATTTCGCAGATAAGTAAAGCTGAGTAAAAATCCACTAAACCCTGCACCTCCGCCGGCTGGCGGACTGGTGCAGGGTTTTTTAATTGTTTTAATTGTCATCCAGAGCCCTCGCGACCGAAGGATCTTCCGATTACCAAATTCGCTACGGGCATAAGCGGAAGATTCTTCACCCCGTAAAGGGGTTCAGAATGACAGCCTTTTTATACACAAAACAGACCCCTTGACAGGGGACAGGGGAAACGGTATATTATCACTCAAAGGTAAAGAGTGATAACTATGCTAGAACCACGCCAAGAAGAGCTTTTAACCATGGTTATTGATAGCTACATCAAAACCGCCGAGCCCATCGGGTCGCGATTTTTGGTGGAAGAAGGGGAGCTTGATTGGAGCGAAGCGACTGTGCGGAACGAGCTGCGCGCTCTTGAGGAAGCCGGTTACCTCACTCACCCGCATACCTCGGCCGGCCGTATTCCGACCACCGAAGGGTATGAACTCTATTTGAGCAAAATTGACCCCGCCGTTTTGGGAGTCAAGGCCAGTGAAACCGAAAAGCTTGGCGCGGCGAAAAAAAGCGGGAGCGACTATGAGAGCGGTTGCAAAAATATGGCCAAGATGCTAGTTGATCTTTCCAAAGAAACTGTCATAGTAGCATTCTCCAGCGAAAAAATGTATTACACCGGCCTTTCCAATCTTTTCAGCAAGCCGGACTTTGCCGAAATGAAGCTGGTCGCGAGCGTGTCGCGCGTCTTTGACCGCTGTGAAGAATACCTGCCGCGGTTTTATGATCGCGTCGGGGGCGACCCCCGGCCATATTTAGGCCGCGAGCACCCCTTTGGCGAAATGCTCTCGGTGGTCGCTTCGCGCTTTGGCGAGGACGATGCCTCGCTCATTGTATTACTTGGCCCACAACGCATGGACTATAAACATAATTGGAGTTTGCTTAGGCAAGTAAGAGAATTGATTTGAAAATGCTAAATGTTAAATTATAAATGCTAAATCGTTATGAGTGATGAACCGAACCAGCAACTAATAAAACCTGATGAACAGGCAGTCGCTTCCGAGGCGGTGAGCGCCGAGCCGCCAACCGATTTGGAAAAACAATGCGCCGAATACAAACTCGGCTGGCAGCGGGCCGTGGCTGATTACCAAAATTTGCAAAAAGAAACAGCCGCGCGTCGCGCGGAGTGGGCGCAGATGAGTGAGCAACAGATTCTGGAAGATTTTATTCCCGTCTACGACAATTTTAAAAAGGCCTTTGCCCACCACCACGATGTGACGAGCGACATGCGCCAGCTCCGCAACTGGATAGACGGCATCAGCCACATTATGAAACAGTTTGGCGAGGTTTTGAAAGCGCACAATGTACAAGAGATTAAGGCGCTGGGTGAAAAGTTTGACCCAAAATTTCATGAAACGGTGGGGGAAGAAAAAGCGGAGAAAGAAGCTGGGCTTATTTTACGCGAAGTGGATGGCGGATATATAATGGGTGGCCGGGTGATCAAGGTGGCGAAGGTGATAATTGCGAAATAAACTGTCATCCTGAATCCCGAGTATTCGGGATGAAGGATCTTCCTTTTATGCCTCAATTACCACACGATGGCATAAGCGGAAGATTCTTCACCCCGTAAAGGGGTTCAGAATGACAATTAAAGTTTAATTCTTAATTTTTTAAATATATGTCCCTCATTCGCTGGTCCCCCCTGGTTGATCCATTTGGAGATTTTGATGAAATGTTCAACCGCCTGCCGAGTGTGATAGGCGGCAAGGGCATGCAAGCCTTTGTTCCGGCCATCAATATGTATGAGACGGACAAAGCTGTGGTGGTGGAAACACCGCTCGCGGGCGTGAAGCCGGAAAATGTGGAAGTGAGCGTGCAAAAAGGCGTTTTGACCTTGAAGGGCGAAAACAAGAGCGAGCACGAAGTGGAAGACAAAAATTATTACCGCAAAGAAGTGCGGAGTGGCGAGTTTTATCGCCAGATCCCGCTCCCGACTGCCGTTTTGGAAGACAAAGTGAGCGCCGAGTTTGAAGATGGCATGCTAAAGATCACCTGCCCGAAGTCTGAAACAGCTGATAGGGGAAAGAAAGTAGACGTAAAAATAGTAAAGAAGAATGGAAAATAAATTAGTGTTTGCCCAGTCGAATGACGGGGTCAAAGTAGTGAAAAAAAATAAGTAAGCAGGGTTACTTAACAATTTCACATTAAGTTATACACTTGACAAAGGGTGGGGGTGGGTGGGATATTGGTAGTAGCTAAAACCACCCACCCTGCCCCGTAAGGGGCCCGGTGGTTTTTTTAGATACTATGATTGATAGAAAGAACAATTACGCGTTTATTGATAGCCAGAATTTGAATCTGGGCGTAAAGAGCCAGGGCTGGCTTTTGGATTTTCAGAGATTTCGTATTTTTTTAAAAGACAAATATCAGGTTGAAAAAGCCTTTTTATTTATCGGGTATGTTGTGGGGAATGAGGGTTTGTATGCGGCTCTGCAGAAGTATGGCTACATTTGTATTTTCAAGCCGACTTTAGAGATCAGAGATAAAGATATGCGGACGGTCAAAGGCAATGTTGACGCCGACCTGGTTTTGCACGCAATGATTGAGTATTCTCACTATGAGAAAGCCGTCATAGTTACCGGCGATGGCGATTTCCATTGTTTGGTGGAATATTTTGCCAATCAAGATAAGCTCGCTAAAATTATCGTGCCGAACCGGCATTTTTCCTCGCTCCTGCGCCGATTCAGCCATTTTATTGCCAATATCCAGTTGTTTAGAAATAAATTGGAGAAAAATAAAAAAAGGCTCCAGACGGGACAGAACCCGAATGGAACCTTTTAAATTGTCTAAAGAGGCATTCCCGCGGGACGAAACCCTTTGGTAGTCCTCTCATCGTGATTAAAGATAGTATAGCACAGTATAAAGATTTGTCAAGTTCCGCCATTAATATCTGTAAATAAAGTATGCCAAACCCAGAAAGTCCAGAAGTAAAAAGTGAAGATAAAATTTTAAGAATTAAATAAGTATATTATATGAGCAAAGTACTCGGAATCGACCTCGGAACCACCAATTCCTGTGTCGCCATCATTGAAGGCGGACAGCCCAAGGTGTTGGAAAATAAAGAAGGCGCGCGCACCACGCCCTCCATCGTCGCGGTGAGCAAGACCGGCGAGCGATTGGTGGGGCAGCTGGCCAAGCGCCAGTCAGTTACTAATCCGGAAAATACGCTCTATTCCATCAAGCGCCTGATTGGCCGCAAGTGGGATGATGCCGAGGTGCAACGCGATTTGAAAGTGATGCCGTACAAGATTGTACGCGCGGGCGACGGAGTGAAGGTGGTTCTCAATGGTGAAGAGAAATCACCGCAGGAAATTTCGGCCATGATTTTGCAGAAAATGAAAGCCGATGCTGAAGAGCGCCTCGGCGAAAAAATTACCGAAGCGGTGATCACCGTGCCGGCATATTTTGACGACTCCCAGCGCCAGGCCACCAAGGACGCCGGTGAAATTGCCGGTTTGAAAGTGCTCCGCATTATTAATGAACCGACCGCCGCCGCGCTCGCATATGGCTTTGATAAGAAAAAAGACGAAAAAATTATGGTCTACGACCTCGGCGGCGGCACGTTTGACGTGTCCGTGCTGGAAGTGAGCGCCGATTCCGTGCAGGTATTGGCCACGAACGGCGATACCCACCTCGGCGGCGACGATTTTGACCAGCGCATCATGCAGTGGATTATTGATGAATTTAAAAAGACTGACGGGGTTGACTTGGGCAAAGATAAACTTGCGCTCCAGCGCATTAAAGAAGCGGCGGAAAAAGCCAAGATTGAACTGTCCACTTCGCAAGAAACCGAAATCAATCAGCCTTTCATCACTTCCGACGCCAATGGCCCGCGCCATTTGGTGCTCAAGATGAAACGCTCTGACCTCGAAAAATTAGTTGGTGATTTAGTGGATAAAACTATGGGCCCGGTGAAACAGGCTCTCGCCGATGCCAAACTTTCCACTAGTCAGATCAATGAAGTGGTGATGGTGGGGGGAATGACGCGCATGCCGCTGGTGTACAACATGGTGGAAAAATATTTTGGCAAAAAGCCGAATATCACCGTGAACCCCGATGAGGTGGTCGCTGTTGGCGCGGCCGTGCAGGGCGGTGTCTTGAAGGGCGATGTGAAAGACGTGCTTCTCTTGGACGTTACTCCGCTGTCGCTCGGTATTGAGACCATGGGTGCTGTCATGACCAAGCTTATTGAACGCAACACCACCATCCCGACCTCCAAGAGCCAGACTTTCTCCACTGCTGCCGACAATCAGCCCGCTGTGTCTATCCGGGTGGCGCAAGGGGAGCGGCCAATGTTCAATGATAATAAACTTCTCGGTCAATTTGATTTGTCCGGCATTCCACCGGCCCCGCGCGGCGTGCCGCAAATTGAGGTTTCTTTTGATATAGATGCCAACGGCATTTTGCATGTGAAGGCCAAAGACAAGGCCACCAACAAAGAACAGTCCATCAAGATTGAGTCTTCCTCTGGTTTGTCTAAAGATGAAATTGAAAAGATGAAGAAAGACGCCGAGATGCACGCCGAAGACGACAAAAAGAAACAAGAGCTCATTGAAGCGAAAAATATCGCCGACACTATGGTCTACACCACGGAAAAAATGATGAAAGACGTGGAAGAGAAAAAGATCACCGTGACCGATGACGAGAAAAAAGCGGTGAACGACGCGCTCACCAAAGTGAAAGAAGTAAAAGACAAAGATGATGTGGAAGCGATCAAGACCACCTCCGAAGCGCTCTCCAAGGCCGCGCAAGTTGTCGGCATGAAGATGTACCAACAAGAACAGGCTAAAGGCCCACAGCCAGGTGCCGCTCCAGGCGGCGAAGCGCCAAAAGACCAAGGTCCAATTGAGGGTGAGGTCGTTGATGATAAGGACAAGAAATAATTATTTTTCTATGGGAGAACTTGAAACAAGCCCAGAGGTGCGTTTAGAAGTATTCCGGGAACAAATTAAAAAAATTGTTCAAAAGTCCGGCGGTAAAGATCTGAATGCCGCTTCGATAGTTGACTTTGGGCAGTTAAATTCAAAACATCAGGATTTGTGGGATACGTATGGAAGGTTGCTCGAGGCGACTTTGCAAGAACGACCGGACTATTCTGTTATTGAGAGTGCGGGGCGACAAATTGCTCAAGAGGTAAAGGAGCTGGCGAGTGTTCACATGAATGTGGGCGAACAGTCGGCTGGGGCTTTTTGTGCTCTGCTTAAGAATCGTTTAGCTGTCATTATTAACAATATATCTTCAGTTTCGGATCCCCAATATAAGGATGAGATTAAAGCTGAATGGCAACAAGAGTTTAATTTTTATTTTGGTCCGTAACGGAAGCTATGCCCAAAGACTATTACAAAATACTAGGCGTGGAGAAGGGCGCTTCGGCTGACGAGATAAAAAAAGCCTTCAAAAAACTCGCGATGCAACACCATCCTGACCGACAGGGTGGTAATGAGGCAAAGTTCAAAGAAATAAACGAAGCCTATCAAGTGCTCTCGGACCAGAACAAGCGCGAGCGCTATGATCAATTTGGCTCGGACTTTGAACAGCAAGGCGGCTTTGGCGGCGGAGCCAATTGGGACGACTTTATGCGTGCAGCCCGCGGCCAGCAAGGCGGCGGTGGTTTTGATTTTGGCGGTGTTGATTTGGGAGATTTGTTTGGCGGGATGTTTGGTTTTGGCTCCGGCCGAGGTGGTGGAGGGCATGGGCAATCCCAGGGCCGAGATATTCAGGTAGACGTGGAAATTGATTTCAAAGAAGCCGCTTTTGGCGTGGAGCGGGAAGTGTCACTGCGTAAACAATCAGCCTGCGATGTCTGCCGCGGCGAGGGGGCCGAGCCAGGTAGTTCACTTGATACCTGTGGTACCTGTAAGGGCCAAGGTCAGGTGATGCAACAACAGCGCACGTTTCTGGGCATGATGCAGACGGTGGCAGCTTGCCCGACCTGTCATGGCCGGGGAAAGTTCGCCACTAAAAAATGCAAACACTGCGGCGGCGATGGCGTGGTCGCCAAAAATACTACTATCAGTGTCAAGATTCCGGCTGGCATTGATACCGGTCAATCCATTCGTCTCACCAGCCACGGCGAAGCCGCTCCGCACGGTGGCGGGTCGGGTGATTTATATGTGCGCGTGCATGTTAAGCCATCAAAAATATTTCATCGCGAGGATTTTGATATTTATACGGAAAGTACAATTACTTTTCCGCAAGCCGTTCTGGGCGACACTATTTCTGTAGAAACCATTGACGGCCCGGTGAAAATGGTCGTGCCCGATGGCACCGAATCCGGCCAGCTTATCCGGCTCAAGGGGCGTGGCATCACCAGAATCGGTAGTGCCAGTCGTGGCGACCAATATGTAAAAGTAAAAATTAATGTGCCAAAAAAAGTGAGCAAACAGGCGCGGAAACTTCTTGAGGAATTAGGCCGCGAGATCTAATCTATGGCCCAGGCCTATGGCCAGTAAAAAAGACTTTGCCAAATTTTACAACGACCACATTGATCGAATCTATCGGTTTGTCTTTTTCCGTTGCCGCGACCGTGAACTGGCCGAAGATCTCGTTTCCGAGATTTTTCTGAAAGCCCTGGATCATTTTGCCGACTTTGATGAGACCATGGGCAAAGCCGCCTGGCTCATGACGATTGCAAAGAACCATGTGGCCAATTACTGGCGCGATCGAAAAGTTACCACTCCGCTGACCTTTGTTGATGAGTCCGGCGAGGAAGAGGAGGCCGAGTTTCTGGGGTTGAAACAGGCTTTGAACGCTTGGCAAAAAACCAAAGACACCTCCCTTGTCTATGAATTATTGGCTAAAATAGAGCCAAACGAAGCCGAAATTGTAACTCTACACTATCTTATTGGGTATAGTTATCTAGAGATAGCCGAAAGGCGAGGCGCCTCCGCGGGAGCGATAAAAGTGGCGGCGCACCGGGCGCTCAAGAAATTACGGAAGTTTTTATGAACCTACTGGCCAGATGGAATTTATGGCGTGCCAAGCAAAAGCTCAACCCCCGGGCCGCGTTTCGGCGTACCCTCAAGAATCGGTTACTTACGGTCTGGGAAACCCGTTATGGTGGAGTGGCGTCGCCCTGGTTTATACGACGCTATGCCGGAGCTTTTGCCACGGGTATGATTGTTGTCCTGACTGGCACCACCGGCGCCTACGCCTATACCAGCCCGGAAGTGACGGAAGGAACCATTTTATACCCCGTAAAGCGGGCGATAGAGCAGGTTGAGGAAAAAATCAAAACGACCCCGGAAGCCAAAGCCGCCTTTTATTTAAAACAGATTACTCGTCGTGAAGCGGAAAAAAATATTTTGAAGCGGCGGCAAAAACGAGTGGAAAAGGTGGAAGCTGAAATAGAAAAAAATGAGGGGTCGCTCGCCGCAGTAGAACAAAAAATTGCTACCAGCACCAGCCCGGAGATAAAAGCCCGGGCGCATGAGCGGCTGGAGAAACGGAAAGAGCGGTTAGAGCGTCGCCCCGATACTCTGGAGGGAAAGGAAGAGACGGTGAAACGCGAGGAAGAGAATGAGGCAGAGCGAGAGCCAGAACAGGGTAAACAACGACCGGAAAAAATAGAGGGGCGGGAAAAGAGGAAAAATAAGACAGACCACTAGGGTCTGTCTTATTTTTACGGTATACACTATTGGTCACTTTTTGTGCTATACTAAAGGTATTGTTTTTAACTATAGTTTTATGAGGAGTAAATTTTTTGTTATCGGCACTGCTGTGGTCGCGCTGGCGCTCGTGGCGAGCGTTGCTTTGGTGAAT
>JACRFW010000026.1 GCA_016234265.1 Candidatus Magasanikiibacteriota bacterium | reverse complement strand
GCGCGCGCAAATCAAAAAATGCGAAGAAAACTTTTTTGCGGGGTGGCGAGCGTCAGCGAGCGGCGGCGGGGCGGAGCGTCAAAATTCGCAATCCGGATTTTCGTCAAAAAAAGTTCGGATTTCGTCCAACAAACACCACCAAATTGAATTAGTCGCCTCGCTCGGGGCTTCGCCCCTCGCTTCGGCGGGCAGTTTTGCGAGCAAACTAAAGGGCTTTTTGAAATCAATTTCCAGCCGTCCCGCCGCAAGGCGGCGGTTCACAAATGAAATTTGTATTGCCCGAAGGGCAATGAGCCGATTTTTTTCTTTCGCCGTTGGCGAAAGGCAAAGCGAGATTTTATTAAATTGTCGGTGTGCGTTTCCTTTTTCAATTACAATTAAGGAGTAAAAAACTATGATTAAATATTTCATCTATTGCCGCAAATCAAGCGAGGACGAGGAAAGGCAGGTTTTGAGCATAGAAGCCCAGCTCGCCGAATTAAGAGAGTTTGCCAAACAAAACGGGCTTTTTATCATCCGAGAATATACTGAAAGTAAAACCGCCAAAGAGCCGGGCCGAGAAATATTTAATCAAATGCTTTCGGAAATTGAAAAAGGAAACGCCGAGGGAATTTTAGCGTGGAATCCCGACAGATTGGCGAGAAACAGCGTGGACGGCGGACGAGTGATTTATTTGGTGGACACCTTGAAAATCAGATCGCTAAAATTCCCGACATTCTGGTTTGAAGCGACACCGCAAGGAAAATTTATGTTGTCTGTCGCTTTCGGACAAGCAAAGTATTACACCGACAATTTAAGAGAAAACATTTTGCGGGGAATACGGCAGAAAATCAGGCGTGGCGAACTTTCGGCAAAAGCCCCTCTCGGATATTTCAACGAGCCGAGATTGCGAACGATTGAACCCGACAAAAAAACTTTTAACAAAGTGCGAGAGGTTTTGAGGGCTTTTGCCACCGGAAACTACACCTTGACGCAAATTCAAAGCAAAATGTTTTCTCTTGGCTTGGTTGGCGCGAGAAGCGGAAAGAAAATGCCCTTGTCGTCCGTTGAGCATATTTTGAAAAATCCTTTTTATTACGGGCATTTTCTTTACCGCGGCGAACTTCATCAAGGAAGCCATAAGCCAATGATTGCAAAGAAACTTTTTGACAAAATACAGCAAGCGTTAAAAGACAACGGCAAGCCCCGCAAAAAGCGGAAAGAGAAAAAAGAATTTTTGTTTTTGAATTTTGCAAGGTGCGGCGAGTGCGGCTATTGCGTAACGGCGGACAGAAAAATCAAAAAGAGCGGCAGAGAATATGTCTATTACTTTTGCACCCGAAAAAGCAAAATTCAAAAATGCCAGCAACACCGCTTTTTGCGGGAAGAAAATTTTGCCGAACAGGTAAAAGAGAATTGTCAAAAAGTTTCTTTGCCCGATGTTTGGCGGGAAAGATATTTGAATAAGTTGAAAATATGGGAAAATGAGAACCGCCAGACATCAGACCTTTTCGCTCAAAATCTTAAAAAAAATATTTCCGCCATTAAAATTAAACTTGAAAGATTAACAGACGCTTATCTTGCGGAAGCGTTGGAACTGGCGGAATATCAGCAAACAAAAAACACCTTAATGGCGGAAAAGAAAACAAAAGAGGAAAAATTATCGGATTTTGAGCGAAAAGGAAATCATTGGCTCGAACTCACGAGAAACTGGATTATTGAAGCCAACCAAGCCAAAAATCTCGCTTTGCAAGATAATTTTTCGGAAATGAAAAATTATCTCAAAAAAATCGGCTCGAACCGCCGCCTTGTGGCGGGACGGCTGGAAATTGATTTCAAAAAGCCCTTTAGTTTGCTCGCAAAACTGCCCGCCGAAGCGAGGGGCGAAGCCCCGAGCGAGGCGACTAATTCAATTTGGTGGACCGATGGGGATTCGAACCCCAGACCCCCGCGTTGCAAACGCGGTGCTCTACCAGCTGAGCTATCGGCCCGCAACGCCTCGCAAGCTCGGCTTGCGTGGCGGGCGCGGTCGGCCCATAGGCCATTAGAATATCAGCAATTAGCGCTGTGGTCAATATTGTGGTATACTAGGTGCAGATACCCTGTTTTTTTAGTCTTTTTATATGCAAGAGTTGTATTTTTTGGGGCAGCTGGCCCTGGCCATTCTCTTGGGAAGCATTGTCGGTTGGCAGCGGGAGCGGTGGGGAAAATCGGCTGGCCCTAGAACGTGCGCCCTAGTGACCACCGGAGCGACCCTCTTTACTATTTTATCAACGACTGCCTTTGCCGGGCCTGGTGGCACGGCGACAGTGGCCAGCGCGGTGGTTACCGGTATTGGTTTTTTGGGCGCCGGGATGATTTTGCACAAGGAAAGCCGTGTTGAGGGCCTTACTACCGCCGCCGGCCTCTGGGCTATGGCGGCTGTCGGCATGGCGGTCGGGGTGCGTTATTTTGGCACTGCCGTTGGCGCGACCGTCCTCATTTTCCTTGTTTTGATGCTGGACGATCGGCGGTTCCGGCGACGACCAGACGAAACGGAAATTAGATGAAGCCAGAGAGTATTCAAAAACTATCCCACCCTTCGCGAAAGGTGGGATTTTTTAACCTTTCAG
>JACRFW010000025.1 GCA_016234265.1 Candidatus Magasanikiibacteriota bacterium | reverse complement strand
CGCGAACGCCTCTTCTTCGGTCGGCGCCGGGTTGCAAGTGGCTGGAGCCTTGAGCGCTTCGGGAACCTTGCAAGTAAGCAGTACCTCTACCCTCAATGGCGCCATTCTTGCCGCCTCATCCGGCAATGTTGGTATCGGCACTTCCGCTCCGAGCCAGGCATTGCAAGTGCACACCGCGGTTCTCGGCGGAGGAATGTACCTGTCATCAAATTCGCCCGGTATACAATTTGGCAATAATGTCGCCCTCGGTTCGGCAACCTATTATGGTGTTTTGGGGTTGGCGACCGGCGCCGCCAGCTGGGGGTCAAGCGCCGTCGCCGGTGATTTAGTTTTATCAAGTGGCAGCGTTAATCTGATCTTAGCCACCGGGGCCACACCATCAACTGCCGGCACATCGCGCATCACGATTAATAGCACCACTGGTTTGGTAACTTTGAGCAACGCATTAAGCGCCGGTGGAAATATTTATACCTCTTCAAGAATCGGAGCGGGCAATACCAGCCCGGGCGTAGTACTCCACGTTGGAACAGCGGCCAGTACGCAGGGATATATTCGTCTGGAAAACTCCGGTTCAACAAACAAAGAAGCCAACATTTATAACGACACCACTAATGGCGGGCTTCATATTGATACCTATAGCAACCTCTATCCTATCCAACTTGATGGGAGCTTAGTAAGAATGACACCCGGTTTCATCAGTAATGCCTCCTCGTCAGTTGGCGCTGGTCTACAGGTGGCCGGGGCGTTAAATGCTTCCGGTACTCTCCTAACCAATAACATAATCCCGGCTTCCAATAATGGCAAAGATGTTGGCGCTTTTGGAACAGCCTATCGGACGCTTTACGCTTCAACGAGCGTACTTATCGGCAATCCAGGTGGCGGCGGCGGAACGCCGATTGATGTTCAGTCGTCCTTCAATGGCGACACAATTTTGAACGTAACCAATAAAAATAGCGGCAGCAGCGCTGCAGCTCGTTACCAAGTTCAGAATGACACGAGCAACGGCTCTCTCTCAATGTTCGGTTCAGGGTATAGCCTGGCCGCCGGGTTTGCTAATCGGTTTGTTTTCCTCACGGGAACCGCCGCCGCCGGTATTGATATGCTTGCCCAGGCCACAACTGGGAACATCCGTCTTATGGCCGGCGGTTTAACGACGGGGCTGTTTATGGGTTCAGACCGCAAGGTCGCCATCGGTTCGTGGAGTTCGGGGGTTACCCCGGTCGCTTCCGACCAGCTCACTGTTTATGGAAACATACGAGCGGGAAATGGAACAGTTTCTTCTACTTTGGGTGGAGATTTTCTAACTGTCGCTTCGTCTACCGCTAACATGAACGGGCTGTTCTACGTTGATTCCTCCGGCAATGTCTCGGCTTCCGGGACACTTGGAGTTTTTGGAGCCACCACCTTGGGGGGTAATCTTACTTTTTCTGGAACTGTCGCGCGGACTATCACTGGTCCTGATGTCGGAGGCGCCGGTGG
>JACRFW010000024.1 GCA_016234265.1 Candidatus Magasanikiibacteriota bacterium | reverse complement strand
CCACCGGCGCCTCCGACATCAGGACCAGTGATAGTCCGCGCGACAGTTCCAGAAAAAGTAAGATTACCCCCCAAGGTGGTGGCTCCAAAAACTCCAAGTGTCCCGGAAGCCGAGACATTGCCGGAGGAATCAACGTAGAACTTGCCACGGTTGCCTCCTGTGCCGATAGTCTAAGTGGAACTTCCGGTGTCGGCGCCGGAGTCTGAGAGCGTGCCGCCGATTGAAGAAGAGGCGTTGGAAATAAAGCCGCCGAGCAAGGTGGAAAGACCGTATGTTTGGCTGGTGCCAGAAACTGATATATTGCCTGAACTATCTACACCGAAGAGACCCAAACGATTGGCGGAAGAAGTGGCAATGTTGAACTGGTTAGCGAAGAGTGATGATGTGGTAGTGCCATCGGTGACAAAGTATGGCGAACTTAATTGACCGGTAAAGGTGCTGCCACCACAGCCTACACAGGTGCCGCTGATCGTGACATTCTGCAAATAAGCGGTGGAGGAAGAAAAGATATTGGCCAATGATAACCCGGAGGCACCGAGGTTGGTGGAGTTATTGGCGCCGGGTACCAGGTTACCGCCAACAAAAATTGTTGAGGACGCATTTAGGTTGCCGCTGATGTTTAAGGCCTGGAAGCTTGATGAGGCGTTAGATATTAAGCCGCCGGCGAATATGGAAGCGTTCGTCGCATAAATTTTTGTTGAGGTAACGTTGGTGGTGGTAACATTGTTAAAAGTAAAATTACCGTTGCTATCGGAAATGGGGATATAGGTAGATGAGCTGGCGGTGGAGGTCGCGGCAACACCATCAAGAAAACGCGAGTTAAAAGCGTAGGGGCTCGCCGTAATTTGTTTGCGCGGAGACAAAATCTCGTTACTCACCCTCACTTCAAGGTACACGGTCGCGTTATTCTGGAAAATACTCTGATCAAGACTGTTCGTGCCGCTACCGCCGAGATTAACTGTAAATATACCGTTGCTTGGTGTCACCGAGATTGATGAGGTGGCAGCGAGGGTGCCGGCCGCTGTGTACAGAGCGTTGCCTCCGGTGGCGCTATCATACAAAACAAAGTACATGCTCTGCGTGGTGGAAGCCGACAGGCTGTTCACCAGCAATTTCCCTTGGTAGGTGACAATGGCGGGGGCGGTGGCGGCGCGAGAAACAGAAGAGTTGAAGACAACTGAAAAGGCCATTATAAAAATGGCAACACAAAATGCGCCTATACTCAAAAAAAGGCGGTTTTTCTCTTTGCCGCTATCATTAATTGTTCTACGCAACATACGTTGCAGGTAACACTGTATAGTATACACTGTTTTAGCCACCTTCGGTAGGGAAAATTATCAACATTTTTACTATTTTTCAAAATATAAAAAAGAGGATACGAATATCCTCTTTTTCCTGTAAAAATCTCAGTTTTTCGCCCCTAAAGTGGGATCATTTTTTTCGGGCGAAACGACGGATGGCGGAGGTGGTGGCGCCGAAACTTGAATTGGAGGTGAAATTTGTGTTGTTTGCGATCCTCCTGTGGATAAAATTTGCGATTTTTTTAGGGCAATGTCAATGGCGATATTCTCCGCCTCCTTGCCGCTTAAATCAATGACATCGGTTTTGCTCGGCGCGTATTCCGGATGGTCATAAGTGACATAGTATTGGTTGTCGCCGGCGAGAAAATAGTAGCGCCCGCGGCCATCGGTAACCTGCGTGGCCACCAGTTTGTTAAATTGGAAGTTGAACAGGCGGGCCACCGTGCGACCGACCGGTTTTTTCGTCGTTCCATCATACACAATACCCCAGCTTTTCACTTTTGGCGGCACGGCCAGCCGGCGGAAAATGATAAAAAGCAAAATATGTCCGCCGAGCATTGCCCACACATACCAACGCGGAGAAAGATACAGCGAAACGGCCGTGGTCACCATGCCCAGCCAGGACAAAATGATTTGCATTCTCCGCCAAAATTGCTGCCACACCATTCTCATCGGCCGTTTGTGCTCTCCCACCGGATCAAACGGAATATTCGCCGTGATGACGGCGTCTTTTTCCGACACTGCGATCACTTCGCCATGATAGACATCGGTCCGCCGGCCGTCATCTTTAAGACCGGTGAGCAGCCGCGAGGGAAAAAGAAAATTTGCTTTCGTCGCTTCAATGCGGTAGTTCCCTGGGCTCGCCACAAATGCGTAGCGGCCTTGGGCATCGGTAACGCGCGACTGTATCACTCGTCCAGTTTCATTATTAATCAACCGCACGGTCGCGAGATCAATCGGTAATTTATTCAGAGAATTGTATACCTGCCCCCAGCCGCGGCGGCGGCGCAGCCCGAGAAGCATGAGCGGCTGCAAAAAGAGAAAACGCAAGAAAGGCAACAAATTCGCCCAGGAAATAAGCGAAATGGTGCCAATAGCGGCCACGCTCACAACGGTCGGAGCGACAACGGCGGCCGCTGTTTCCTGAACCGCGACATCATTCTTAAAATTATCTACGGCCGCCTTGGTGTCAATAACTGTTTGCAGACCTATTTGGGCGGCCGCCTTGGTTTTGGCCAGCGCATTTTTACCTAAGACGCGCACGGCGTCCGGCACAGTTGAAGTGGGTGTGAGATCATCAAACAAATCCGGCGGCTGATGTACTAAATCCAGATCGCTGTTGACAATATTGTTTTCAACCAGAAACGGCTGTGTCCGGCGGATGTAATATTTGTCTTTGCTCGCCGAAAGATAATAACGTCCATTTGGAATAACCCAGCCATACGTACCATTGGCATTGGTCAGACGCGGGTTGGGCGCGCCCCAAATATCTGTGGCGATTTTTTCTCCGCTCTCCGTGAAAAGAGAAACCATTGCTCCGCCAAGCGGCCGCGCCCCTTCCCAGACGCTTCCTTGGGGCAAACTATCAAGCGATACCGGAATGGTGTCCAGCTGACCGGCGCCATAATCTATTTGAACAAAAGCGCTATGGCGGCCAACCGGCGGCACGGTGATGTCCGCATAGTAACTATCAGTTTTTTGCTCATAGACAAACTGATGGTTGTCCTGACCGTCCACGTTTACCACCAATGAAACGGACGGGGCCGGGAGAACACCATTGGGCAACACGAGGGAAAGCGTAGTACCGGCCAAACCAGCTAATCGCCCCTCGCGCGGCTGGAGCGGGATATGGCGGTTCCCCGCAAGAAAGCGCAGGTCGTTCAGTGTCACCCGAGCAAATGCTGGCACCGTGGAAGGAGGCGGTTCGTATGGTTTGGGAGGGGCCGTTTCCGCGCAACCGCTAAAGCCAAAGCAAGCTACGTCAGCGCAATCAGTCTGGCCGTTGCCATCGTCATCAATGCGATTGTTACAAATTTCCGGACTGAGCGACTGACAATAGGAAGCGCCGCCGCACGCGGAATCGGCACAGTCAATTTTTCCGTTATGGTTATCATCCAGTCCGTTGTTACAAATTTCCGGCGGCTGTGTTTGACAGACGGGCGCGGCGGCACAGGCCGTGTCGCCGCAATCAATGAGCCCGTTCCCGTTGTCATCAATGCCATTATCACAAATCTCTCCCGCCGGGGCGGTCACCTGTCCGGATTTAAACACGCCGCCGCTGTAATTAAAAGAGGTGTCAAATGAAAATACCGTGTAATAATACAGCGTGCCGCCGGCGGGCGGAGAGTCGGTGAAACTCTGGCCGGTGCCAGTATACGCCAGCGTGCCATCAGACACTTCCACCGACGGACTACCGACTTTCCGGACGATTTTTACGCCGCTGAAATCTATGTCAGCCGGATTGGTCCACTGTAACTGAATGGCGCTTCCAGCAACGGTGAGCGTCAAATTACTCACATCGGCCGGCGGGGTGGAGTCGGGGGCCGTTTTGAGTGTGCCCGCCTTGCTGGCGCTATTCCCCGACTGATCAGCGGCGATAATTTGGTAATAATATGTGGTGTTTGGCACCAAACCAGCCAACTGTACACTGTGGCCGAGAGTATAATTCGCATCGGGCAAAATGGTGGCGCCGTAGGAAGCCGTCAGACCATATTTTAATTCGGTGTTCGCTTGTTCGTTGGTGGCCCAACTAATGGTGGCAGACCCTATGCCGGTGGCCACCGTTACATTCTCAATGACGGGCGGCGTGGTGTCGGCCGCGCTGCCCGTGACAAATGTCCCGGTCTGAGTAGTGGTATGCCCAACATTGTCGCTGACGGAAATTTTATAAAAATAGGTACTGTTGGGAGCGAGACCGGAGAGTGCGGTGGCATAACTGCCGGTGACCGTGCCGGTTGACCCATAGTCGGTGTTGAGGCCATAGACAAAACTGATGCCAGTTATAGTTCCATCATCAACTGCCGACCAACTTACTGCTACGGTGGTAAAAGAGACATTGACTATGACATTGGAAATTGTCGGCGCCGTGTCACCCGGTGGCGGCGGTGGCGGCGGGGGTGTAATTTTTCCACCGCTTCCACTGTCGGCGCTAGTCGGAATGGTAAGACCGACATTCACGGTGGCATTGCTCGTGGCGCTCCGGGCAGACAAGGCAAAAAATAAACTACAGCCAAAAGCCAAGCCCAGAATAAGTTCCAAAAGCCGGCGCTGCTTCATACCTGTTTTTTTGAATGGTATTTTTTAAGGAGTAGTAAAAAAAGAATACCGGTCAGACTGATCCCGATGGCTACAATGAACCAAGGCGGAAAATACCAGACGGTGGCTTGAGCTTCAACGACACTTTTGCTCAAGCCGTAGTGAACGGCCAGATTTACCGTATACCAACCGGGGAGGCGGACTTTGGCGCGATCAAGCTCTATTTTCGGAGCGACCATTCTAACCGCCTGGGGCAGCAGGCTCACGCCAAAAGATACCGGCTGACCGGCGACAATTTGACCAAGAGCATTTTTGACAATTAAAGCGCCATCAGGTTTTACGCTGACGGTTCCCCGATTTTTTAAAACCGCTTCCAGCGGCCACTCGCCGGATGCGCTCAAGCGGGCGACTGATGCAAATCGGTCAATGCTCACCGTTTCCTCTACCACTCCGGAAACAGCGAGCGACAATAACGCGGCGACGCGCGCGGTGAGCCCGACGGCGCCGGTCTTGGCGCTAGAGGATTCAATTATCAGCGCTAAAAAGTGAGAACCGGGATCCGCCCGGGGCGGCGCGCTGACAGTAAAGGTGACCGCCTTTTTTTCTCCCGGCCCCAGAAAAAAAGTATTTATATCCGGCTTTACCCACTCCTCGGCGATATCAAATGATGTCCCGAATAACGGACGACCGGCATCATCCTGCTCCACACCGGCCACCGACGCGCGAAAACGACGCGGCATCGTTTCGTCGTTTAAGACAGTGACCCGCACGGTGGTTGATCGGCCCGGATCAATAGTCACCCGATAGCGGAGCGGCTGAATGGTGAAGGCCTGGCCGGGCCAAGCGGACCAAAAAAACGCCCCGAAAAAAAGTGCCGCTATGAAGAATGCCCGGCGGAAAATCATACCTGAGTAGTTTTAAAAATTGGCTGAAGCGGTCAGCGTCACCGCTTGGCTGTAGGTGCCACCGACGCTGGCGGCGTTGATTGATGCTTTAAAGGTCAGGGTGGTTTCAGAACCGATGACGGCGGTATTGGCTGAAGCGAGCACCCGTCCGCTAACCACGCTCACGTCCCCGCTCACCGCGCTGTCAGCGCCGGAGGCGGCCACCCCATATTCTTCCGAGTCGGCCGACACGGCGCCATCGCCTACGCCATTAGGCATGATGCCGCTCGCACCGCTAATGGAAACCGAATAACCGGTCAGGGAGTTGCTGGTAACGGTGAGCGCCGTGGAGGCGCTACTAACCTGTGTCCGGCTAAGCGTGCCCAGATCAAGCGAGCTGTTGCTGACAGTAAAGCTTAACGTTTCATCTTTTTCAGCGGCTTGAAAACCGCCGCGCAACTCATAGCTCCCGCTCGTCACTGTGCCCACTACCGCTTCGCCGGGCGTGTCATTCAGACTATAGGTGGTTCCGGTGCTATAGACCGACCCATTGGCGCCGATGACATCGGCATAAATGGAATAGGTGACAGAAGACATTGAGCCGAGCGCCGCCACAGGCACACCGATACCAAAGAATACGCAACCGAATGCTAAAATTATTTTAGGCATACTCCCACGGTCACAATAGCCATATATTACTGACCAATAAGACTGTTAATTTTTACGCCAATGTCTTTGTTGTCAGGATTGAGCCCTTTCACTTTGTAATAATATTCCAGCGCTTGTAATTTGTTGCCGCGCTGCTCATAGAGCAACCCGAGACTATACAAGGCGTTGGAGTGATTGGAGCTGCGTTTAATAACCTCCAGCCACACTTTTTCGGCATTGTCCCGATCCCCCTTATTGTTCCGGTTGTAGAGCAGACGGCCAAAGTTGTAGAGATAATCAACATCATTCTGCGCGACCGGAGCAATGCCGGCGTAAATGGCGACGGCTTTATCAATCTCCTTGGTTTGCTCATACGCGTTAGCGAGCCCAATATAGGCGCCGACGTAATCCTTCTTCAAACTGATAGACTGCTCATAACTCTTTATCGCCTCCGGCCAATTGCCGGCCAGACTATAATTGTTACCCAGCCGCCAGGCGAGCACCGGGTTGGTCGGCTCTAAAGTTTCGGCTTCGGTGAGCGACTTCACCGCCCAATCCCTGGCATCAGGCACCAAGACCGCGGCATTCTCGTACATGGTGGCCAGATTTTCCCAGATGGCGACCGAGCGCGGCGACAAATCAGTCGCGCGGCGCGCCTCATTGATGGCCTGACCGAGAAACGCGCTCACTTGCTGCAGATCCGGTTTTCCCTGCCGGCTCAAACTGATGGCTTGGAGCAAATAGTTCTGGGCCAAGGCCACGTGGTAGAGATCAACCGTATCGCGATAGGCCGCCGCCTCGCGCAGCTTGGCGTCAACGGTCGCGAAACCGCTCGCTTTCAGCGCGGCGGAATAACGCTCTTCCGCCAAATAGAGCCGGGCGCCCCAGACACCGGCAATGCAGACGACGGAGATAACCACGATGAGAATAAACGAAAATGATAAATTATGCTCGGGCGTATCTTCAATTATGAGCTCACGCCGCTGCGTCGTTGATGAATTGAAGAGGGCCAGGCCCGCTATAATCATCCCGAGCAGAAACCACCATAACCACCAAAGCACCAATCCATAAAAAACGACAAACCCGCCGATCGTAACGACACACCATGGTACGGCCGCTAAAAAAACTTCCAGATATGACCGGCGGGGCAAACCGGTGGCGCTGACTAATTCCAGCAGTTCATCGTCTTCTCCGCGCCGACCGTCACGAACCTTGATCCACGTCGTCAAAATATGACCAATAACAAACAAAATAAGAAACAGCCAAATTAAGGAAAGTATGGAACCGCCCTCGGATAAAATACCCAAAGCCGAGCTAAAGGGGCGATTAAAACGGAATGACCAGGCATACTGGTCGGCGTTAAAAGTAACGTCACGGAATCGCGAAAAATCAATGCCAAATGTTCCCAGCCCGCTTCCTAATAACACGTTCTTCACGCCGGAGACCAATGTCCGCGACGCAATGACCCACGAAGAATGGTTGCTTAATGACGCCTCCGCCGGCACCGCTGACTGCAGTGGTTTCGGTGTTCCAAAAACAATGAAAACGATAACCAAAATAAAAGTGGCAAAAAGCGTGGAGAGCCACCCTAAACGCGCCTCTTTCAGCGCGCTCACGCCCACGAGCAAGAGCAGCACCAAACCAAGCAGAATCAGCCACCACAAAACGGTGAAATTTAACGCGATCAGCGACAGGAAACTTAACAAGGCAGTGAAGAAATAGAGCAGGGTTCGCCCGGCAGCGAGATCTTTTTTGATGAGCTGCCCGGCAGTAATAAGAAACAAAGCGATGAGCCAGACGCCAAAGGTGCCGTTGATGGAATCAATCATGTTGGCATTATTCGGGAACCAGCGGGCCAGAATATCAAAATGAAAAATCGTCTTTGTAAAAAAAAGCGTTGCGGCCGCTCCACCGCTTATGACCAGCGCATCAATGCTCCACCGCCAACGATCAATAGTGTTGAGATGCTGTATGATGATGACAAAAAATAACGCCAAAAAAAACAGCAAAATAAAATGAAAAGCAAAATAATCATTGCGGCCGAGAAAACTGTCAGTCCGCGTCACCGAAAAAAAGGCCGAGAGGAGCGCGGCGCCAAGTAAAAATAGGATCGGTTTATCAATGACTGACTGAATATAGAGCAATTTTTTGGACAAAATCGCCCGCGTGGTCCAGAGCAAAATATTAAGCAACACAAATCCGATAAACAGATACTCCTTGGAGATAAGGTACGGATTTACTACGGTCGGATCAAGCACGAACGGTACGATGATGATGTTTAAAATCAGTAAAAAATAGGAAAAAAAATTACTGATTTTGAGCCAACGATTCTGTTTGAACATACAGGCAAAATTAAAAAAGTAATTATTATATAGTATAGCACATTTTCGCTGTCCACCCAAGATAACCACCGACTTTACCGGTTCACAAAATGAGATGGTAGTGAGTTATTGCCAATATTGGCTCAACGTGGTGGTGAAACTCACTATGAGTTCAATGATACTCAGTTTTTTATTTTACATCTTTATTTATTATTTGTCAATTTTTTTTATATCATTTTATATATTATCCACAATTTTTGTTGACTATTAGACAAAATAATGATATAAATATTTTTGACAGATTATTTTATGGAGATTCAACAACAATTAAGGTCCCTTGGCCTGCACCAGACAGAAATTGCCGTATATTTGTTTTTATTAAAAAACGGTTTGTCTGCTCCGCCAATCGTTTCATGTGAAACCGGCATTGCCAGAACCAACTGCTATAACATTTTATTAGAGTTAAAAAATAAAGAACTAATAGAGGAAAAAACAGTAGCCAAGAGAAAGTCCTATCAGGCAAATGATCCTGTTTCTCTGGTTAAGTTGCTGGAAAATAAGGCAGCTGATGCCCAAAAAATTCTACCTGAATTAGAGGCAATATTTACCCATCAAGTCGCCAGCCCGGGGGTCAAATTTTATGAAGGTTTAGAGCAAATTAAACAATTATACGAAAGTAGTTTGTCAACAAAAAATATACTTTCTATCGGATCAAGAAGAGGGTTGCGGACATTGGTGCCTGATTTTGAAAAATACTATTTTCAGGAGATCCAGAAACGCCAGATCACTTTTTATGATTTGACCGACCGAGAATCAAAATTGATGACCACCAAGATAAATATGCTTATTTGGGACGATACAATCTGTTTTTTAAGCTTAAAAGACTCAATTACTGCCATAGTATTAAAAAATCAGGCTATTTCTGATGTACTGCAGATGTTATTTAAGATAATTTGGAAAAAAATTTAGCGCGATTGTTCCGTGTGGAACAATCACTTTTAGAATAATAGCGGGGCTTTATTTTTCATTTTGTATACACTAGTGTATACAAATATACACAGATACACACATTTATACACAGGTTTGTACACAAATCCCGCCACTCGTGAGTGGCGGGATTATCTTGTTGTGGACCTAGGCAGCCCCACACCAGAGCTGTGGCTCGGTGCGGGGTAAAAATCGCCTGGAGCAATGCACTCGCCTACGTCCCAATGGAACTTCGGCGGGTAAAAATGCCTATTCGTGGACCTGGCGAGAATCGAACTCGCGTCTCAGCAATGCGAATGCTATGTACTACCACTGTACTACAGGCCCACCATTTGCCTAATATAATTACCCTTGCCCGTCCTAGGGACAAAGGTTGGTGTCCCCCGGCACGAATTGCCAGGTCATTCTTGTCGGGTCGAATGACCCGACGACCTGGTCCGCCTTGGGCGGAAACGCGTCCTTAAGTGCCCTCGAAGGGAATTGAACCCCTATCTTACCCTTAGGACGGGTCTGCTCTATCCGTTGAGCTACAAGGGCAAAGACTTAAAGCTTAATCTGTCCCCCATTCTATATAAAAAAGCCTCTCTTGACAAGCCCTCTGGAGTGCTCCCCCTGGCCGGAGTATACTAGTATTAGAGCTTCACATTTTATCCTTTCACAAGAAAGGGGGTGAAGGTATGCAAAACAAAAAAGGTCTTCATGTGGTGACCTACCTCTTGCTCGCAATCGGCGGGCTCAACTGGCTTTTGGTGGGTGCGGCGCAGTGGGATATCGGACAACTCTTCGGGGGCATGACAGCCACCGTTTCTCGAGTTATTTACATACTTGTTGGTTTATCGGCTATCTACGAATTGGCCATGCATAAAAATTGTTGCAAGATGTGCGGGGAAAATAAGCCAACGATGTAGAATGTATACAGTATAATATAGAAGGACCGACCCCCCGACATACGTCTGGGGGTTTTAGTTTTTGTGAGTGGTGTGTTACAATGGGAACACTAAAAATACTATGAACACCCCCCTCTTTATCCTTCTTGTTCTCATCGCTCTTGGCCTGGCTGCCGGGCTCTTTGCGCTCTACAGAAAAATGCACACCTTGGGAGCGCCTGATACCAATCAACAAAACCTGTTTCTTTTGATGCAAAACCAAATACAGGAGCTGTCGCGTCTGATGGACCAGAAACTGACGGAAACAAACAAAACGATGAATGAAACCCAACAGCATTTGAATCAAACCGTACAGACGCAATTTGGCCACAGCGTGAAAGTGATCACGGAAATAACGGAGCGCTTGACCAAGCTGGACGAGACGAACAAGCAAGTAATCGGTTTTGCAACTCAGTTGCAGAATCTGGAAGATATTTTGCAGAACCCCAAACAGCGCGGCATCCTCGGCGAATATTTTTTAGAAAATGTTTTGAAAAACGTCTTGCCTCCCGGCGGCTACCAGATGCAGTATGCCTTCTCTGATGGCGATATTGTGGACGCGGTGGTATTTGTGAAAGATAAAATCATTCCGGTGGATTCAAAATTCAGTTTGGAAAATTATAACCGCGCGGTCGGCGAGACCAACCCCGAGCGGCGGGCGGAACTTGAACAACTTTTTAAGAGCGACCTGAAAAAACGCATTGATGAGACCAGTAAATACATAAAACCCAAGGAAAACACGATGGATTTCGCGTTTATGTTCATTCCGGCCGAGGGCATTTATTATGATTTGCTCATCAATCAGGTGGGGGCGCTCAAAACTAACACCCACGACCTGATAGATTACGCCTTCAAAGAAAAACATGTCATCATTGTTTCGCCCACGTCATTTTTGGCCTACCTCCAAACCGTGATGCAGGGGTTGCGCGCCCTCCAGATTGAAGAATCAGCTAAAGAGATTCGCAAACGCGTGGAGGAGCTGGGCAAACACTTGCTCGCGTACAATGAGTACTTAAAAAAATTGGGAAATAATTTATCAACGTCGGTGAATAGCTATAATACGGCCTACAAAGAGTTTAACAAGATTGACAAAGACGTAATGCGCATTACGGACGGCGAAAAAATGATTGAGCCGCTCATTATTGAGAAGCCACAGATTGAGGAGTAAAGGCGCTTGACTTTTGGCTGTTAATAAAGTAGAATAGGCCAACAATTATCAACCGCTCTCTGGGCCTATAATGGCCCATCCGCCGGTGAGGCGGAATTTGTTTCTAAGTAAAATACTATGCCTAATAAGCAAAACGCCAGAAAAGCTCTGCGCCAAGCTAAAAAACATGCGCTGGCCAACGCGACCCGCCGCGATGCTTTCCGGGATGCTATTAAAAAGACCTTGAAAGCCGCGACTCCGGAAGAGGCCAAAAAATTGGTCGTTGCCGCCCAGCAGGCCCTGGATAAAGCGGCCAAGATGGGGGTCATAAAAAAGAACACCGCCGCCCGCCGGCTATCGCGCCTGATGGCCAAGGTGCACAAGATGAAGAAATAAATTGTTTTACACCGCCGCGACGAAGAGATCAATGAGGAGCCCCTGGTCAGCTTGCCCGGTCTTGGTTTTGATATCAATGATCAGCAAGCGTTCATAGCTGGCTTCCAGTTTGGCGAGTGAATAATGTTTCGCGAGAGCAAAATTTTTCTTAGCCACAAAGGGATGGATGCCGAGCTGTTTGGCTACCACGTCGCTCGTGGCCTGCTCTTCTCTTTCCAAGAAGTCCGCGATTTGAAGTAAAATCTTAAATTGCCAGAGAATAAGGCCAAATAATTTCCCATCTTCTTCACCCAGGCGGCGCTGTTCGGTGAGAAGACGGAAAGCGGTCTTGCGGTTGCCGCTCGCAATCGCGTCCACCATGTTAAAAATATTGTCATCTACTTTTTCTGATAAAAATAGTCCGACATCGGCAACGGCAATGGGGCGCGTGGCGCCACTGTATGCTATGAGCTGATTGATAAGCGAATTCAAGAGCCACGTATCACTCCCGACATTGGCAGCCACATAATTCAAGGCGTCTGGGGCGATAGAGCCACCGCGAATTTTCACTTCGTTTGTAATCCACTCGGCCAGTTTGGCGCCAGAGAGCGGCGCGAACTCGCGGGCGTATTTTTCTTTTGCCAAAATTGCTTCCAGCTCCTTGGCTGCTTTCACTTTGCTGAGGGCTTCGCCTTGCCAAAAAATAACGACATTGTTTTCGGGAAATTTATTAGCTTGTAGGTGGTAGCTTGTGGCTTGCAGGAGCTCTTTGTCGTTGTTGGATAGCAAATTTTCCAATACAATCAGGCGCTTCTCGGCCAAAAATGGGGCGGCGGAAATTTCGGAAAAAATTTTTCCGGATTCAGTTTTTTTAGCATCCAAAACAACCACGTTGTAGCCCTGGGGGTCGCGTTCTTTCTTGAACTTGACTATAGATTGAGCCAGATACTGCCGACTGCGGAAGGTATCAGGGCCGTAGAGAAATAAGATCATAGCAACACCTATACTACCCTGTTCTGCGGAATAAAAAAAGACCGGGTGGTCTTGATGGGTGGTCGCGCTCCGGAAGGGTTATTTCTTCCGGAGCGCGAGGCTAAATGACGAGGCGCCTGTCTTAGGACGCCGCCGGGGGTTCGTCCGTGGTGGGGAGCGGCATCACCACCGTATTCTCTGAGAACTCAATCTTGGCGCCGAGAGTGCCGTCGGGAACGACGTAGCGGGCAAAACATCCCGTTTCCTCCGCCATAACCCGCTGGTAGCAGGGGCCGCCGGCGGTGATGCGAAATTTTTCTCCCTCACGGAGAGTGTTAAAGCGCTTGGTCAATTCTGACATTGACGCGTCCTCCTGTGTGTAAGTGGTTGTCCCGTTTATACCATCAAAAGACCAACCTGTCAAACTGTACTCTTTACTATTTTATGCTATACTTATGATGTTTTATATCATCCTATGGAAATAAAAAGTCAGCATACCAACATTCTCATTCTCGGCGCCGGCATTGGCGGTTATGAAACGTTCCGCACTCTCAGCAAACTGCTCAAAAAGCACGGCCTCAACCAAGTGATTACGATTGTTGACCGCAACAATTATTTCACCTTTACGCCGCTCCTCCATGAGGTAGCTTCGGGGGCGGTGGAGCCAAGTCATTGCGCGCTCCCCTTGCGCGAAATCATCTATAAAACCCCGCATAAGTTTATAAAAGCTGACGTGCAAAAAATTGACCCAGAGAAAAAAGTCGTAACGACCAGCGCAGGCGACATCGCGTATGACTACTGCGTGATGAGTCTGGGCAGCGGTGTGAACTTTCTTGGCGTGCCCGGAGCGACCGAACATTGTTATACTGTCCGCACCCTTGATGAAGCGATGCGTTTGCGAGAAATGATCATCAAAAAACTGGAAGATACCCGAAACATAACCGCCATTACCGTGGTTGGCGGCGGTTTCTCTGGGGTAGAAGTGGCGGGGCAGCTGGCGCATTTGATTAAACGTGATTTCAAAAAGCTCTACCCCAATGATACAGTAATGATTAGCCTGGTGGAATCGGGAAAGACAATACTACCGCAAGCGCCGCTCAAAGCCCAACAGAACATTCTGCGGCGACTGGCCAAAATGGGAGTCACAGTGCGACTGGGGACGGTGGCGAAAGAAGTCGCGGCCAGTAGCGTTCTCCTCGGCAGTGGTATACGAATACAAAGCGACATAACGGTATGGTGCGCCGGGGTGAGTAATGTAGCCGAACGGTTTTTACCCAGAGAATACTGCGAACGCGGACGTTTACCGGTGATGGCATCGCTCCTCTCAGCGAAAGCGGACACTCTGTATGGCGTCGGGGACGTAATTTTGGGCCATAATGTCGGGAGCGACGCGCCTTTCTTCCCCCAGCTGGGCGAGGCGGCCCACCGCCAGGGTGAATATGTCGCCCGCCATATCACCGACCGCCTGAGCGGAAAATTAACCAGGCCATTTTTTTTTAAATCAAAAGGCCTCTTGATGCCGATCGGCGAGCGTTATGGCGTCGCTATTTTTGGCAAGGTGATTATCACCGGCCTCCTCGCCTGGTGGTTGCGCCGCACGGTGTATGTCCTGTTCATGCCGGGCCTGATATTTAAATTTAAATTGGTTATTGATTGGACCTTGCGATTATTCGGATTTAGTTATATAATTTCCATTGAACGTAACAAAAAAAATTAATCTTAATCATTATCCTATGTGCAAAACTAGTATGGGAGGCGGTTGTACTCATAAAACAGCCAAAAATGTTGGGCTGTTGGCCTTACGCATCGCGGTCGGCGTTATTTTTATGTATATGGGCTACCTAAAGCTGGGCCCTGGACATAATCTCGCAACCGGCATGTTCGCTGGTATGGGCCTCCCTGGTGGCGGCAATTTCTGGGCCTATTTTGTCGGCACGCTTGAATTTGTCGGTGGAGCCATGGTAATTCTTGGTGCCTATGCCCGCTATGCAGCCGCCTGGCTGGCCGTTATCATGGTGGTCGCTATGCTCACGGTGCATCGCGGCGGCCCGTTCGTTGGTTACTTCCTGCCCTTATCCGTCTTGGGCGGCTGTCTGGCTCTCCTCGGCACTGGCGCCGGTCGCTATCGCCTCTTGAAAGCGGAATGTTGCTGCAAGACTTGCAAAGCCATGTATGCTGGCCAAGAAGGTGGCTGCGATGGATGCGGCGGCGGCTGTGGCGGAAACTGCGGCGATAAGATGGAAAAATAAAAATAGAAAAATACGGAATAAAACAGTCCTGACTAAGTCGGGACTGTTTTATTGACTTTGAAAGAGTTTTTTGAGAAGATTACCAAACTAAGAAACCGGTATGAAACTGGATTATCCTATCTACTGCGCTGGAGAATTTGTTACGACCGCCCAAGAATTGCCGGTCGTTTTTCCATATAACGGCGAGGTGGCCACAAAAACCTATTTGGCCGGAGCGGAAGAGCTGGAAAAAGCGACAGTGGCCGGGCTGGCCGCCGAGGGAGTGATGAAAAACCTCCCCGCCTACACGCGCTCCGAGACTTTGTTTCATATTGCCAAGAGATTAGCCGAACGAAAAGAAAAATTTGCCGAAGCGATGGTGACGGAGGTCGGGAAACCACTTTTTTATGCCCGCATTGAGGTTGACCGAGCCATTCAAACATTTGCCGATGGCGCTGAAGAAGCCAAGCGTATCTATGGCGAATGGATGGCGCTGGATCGGGCAGTGAGCGGCGAAAAGCACGAGGCAGTGGTGCGCCGGTTTCCGGTCGGGCTCGTGGCCGCTATCGCTCCTTTTAATTTCCCTCTTAATCTGGTCGCGCACAAACTGGCTCCGGCAATCGCGGCGGGCTGCCCGATAATTCTGAAACCGGCCAGCAAAACACCGCTGTCGGCCTTGCTTTTGGCCGAGCTGGTTGCGGAAACCAATTTACCAAAGGGTGCGGTGTCTGTTTTGCCCATGGATCGGGCGACCGGCGACAAACTGGTGACTGATGAACGATTTAAACTGCTAACTTTCACCGGTTCTCCGAGCGTGGGCTGGGATATGAAGGCGCGGGCGGGCAAGAAAAAAATTGTACTTGAGCTGGGCGGCAATGCGGCTGGCATTATCGCAAAAACTGCGGACGTAAAAAAACATTTGAAAAAAATTGTCGGGGCTTCATTCGGGCAGAGCGGGCAGAGCTGTATTCACACCCAGCGTATTTTTGTTCATGAGTCTCAAAAAGAAGAATTTTACGCGGCATTTGTGGAAGAGGCGAAAAAAATAACGTTTGCTGATCCGCGCGAAGAGATGACGATGTTTGCGAGCATGATTGATGAGGCCAACGCCCACCGCATTGATGGTTGGGTGAAAGAGTCGGTGGCTGACGGGGCGGTGGTTTTGGCCGGCGGCCAACGGCTCTCCAAAACCGGCTATGCGCCGACGATCTTAACGAGAACAGACCGAGAGATGAAGGTGTGCGCCGAAGAAGCGTTCGCGCCGGTCGTGGTCTTGGAAAATTATACTGATTTCAAAGACGCGGTAGCGCGAGTGAATGACTCCAAGTTTGGCTTACAAACTGGCGTTTTTACCAACGACCTCGCTGAAGTAACCTATGCCTTTGAAAACCTAGAGGTGGGCGGCGTGATCATCAATAATGTTTCCAGTTTCCGCGCCGACACCATGCCCTATGGCGGAGTGAAAGACTCCGGAGCTGGCCGCGAGGGCGTACGCTACGCGATTGAGGATATGACGGAGCGCCGAGTGCTTGTGATTAACAAAAATTAATGTGACCGCCTCCGACATCTTTGTAAAAATTCTTGAAGCCAAAGGAATTGAGTATTGTTTTGCTTTGCCGGGCGAAGAGACTTTGGATTTTTTGGAGGCGATACGGAAGTCAAAAATCAAACTGATTGTCACCCGCCACGAGCAGGCGGCGGCTTTTATGGCCGCCACCTATGGCCGCCTCACCGGTAAGCCCGGGCTCTGCCTAGCGACGCTCGGGCCCGGAGCATTGAACCTCGTGACGGGCGTAGCGTATGCCCATCTGGGCGGCATGCCTCTCATTGCTGTCACCGGCCAAAAGGCTCTGCTGGATAACTGGCAGGCAAAATTTCAAATGGTGGATGTGGTCAGCCTGATGAAACCCATAACCAAATGGGCAACCACAGTCCCATGTCCACGCTATATGAGCAAAGTCGCCCACCAGGCCGTCACGCTCGCGAGTGAGGAACGGCCCGGGGCAGTGCATGTGGAAATTCCTGAAGACATCTCCGGCGCCGAGTGGGATGAAAACCACAATGGCTACGGAGTGTTGCCCAATCGCCGGCCGGTGGCCGATGAGAAGGCTCTCAATATGGCGGCGGACATCATCAGAAATGCCCGCCAACCGATCATCATAGTTTCCAGCGGCGGCAACCGAAAACTAGTGACCAAACAACTGCGCAATCTGGCCCACCAGACCGGTCTGTTTGTCATTGGCACCCAGCTCGGCAAGGGCGTGCTTCCTGATGACGACCCGCAGTCACTTTTTTCTTTCGGCATGCACCGCCGCGACTATGTGCATGAGGCGATTGACGCGAGCGACCTGGTCATTACGGTTGGCTACAATGTGAATGAATATCCGCCGGCCGTGTGGAACAGACAAAAAGACAAAAAAATTCTCCATATTGATTTTACGCCGGTGGAACCGGACGAATTTTATATTCCGACTTTCCAGGCGGTCGGTGATATTTCCCACACTCTCTGGGCGCTTCAGGAACAATTACGCGGCCACGTTTTTGAAACTGAACAATTCGCTGCCCTTCGCGAAAAATTAATTCAAAAACACGTCGAAAAAACTGATAGCACGGCGTTCCCGCTCATCCCGCAACGAATTGTGGCCGATGTTCGCAGCGTGTTGGGGCAGGAAGACATCGCGACCCTGGATAATGGCATCTACAAACTATGGTTTACCCGCCAGTACCATACTTTTGCTCCTAATACTCTGCTGCTTGATAATGCTCTCGCCACTATGGGAGCGGGGCTCCCGAGCGCGATGGCGGCCAAACTTTTATACCCCGATAAAAAAGTTTTGGCCGTGTGCGGCGACGGCGGATTTATGATGAACTCTCAAGAGCTCGCGACCTGCGTGAAAGAAAATATCCCGGTCGTGGTTTTAATCTTGAATGACAACGCCTACGGTTTTATTGACTGGAAGCAAAAAAATATGGGCCTGCCAGAGTTTGGTATGAAGCTGCAAAACCCAAACTTTGTAGAATATGCCGAGAGCTATGGCGCGCTCGGGCTGCGCGTGGAATCAGCCTCTGACCTGATACCAAAATTAAAAGCCGCCTTTGACAGCGGCCGACCAGCGATCGTGGAATGTCCGATTGACTACTCGGAAAATTTTAAGGTGTTTAATGAGGAATTAAAAAACGTCTAACAGACGAAATTATTTTATCTCGCCCCAGCGCGTGCCGCTCCCCACTTCCACTTTCACGGGCACGCGCAGCTTCACCGCGCTCTCCATAATTTTTTTGACGAGCGCTGACACTTTGTCTTCCAGACCGTCCTGAACTTCAAACACCAACTCATCGTGCACTTGCAGAATCATTTTGACCTCACCGGGAGAAAAATCTTCCCCGATAGTCTTATCCACCTCAATCATGGCCATCTTCATCAGGTCGGCGGCGGTGCCTTGCACCGGGTGATTGATAGCCATGCGCTCGGCGGCGCTCCTAGCCTGATAGTTTGAGGAGTTCAATTCCGGAAGATAACGACGGCGACCGAAAAGGGTTTCGCAGTAGCCTTCTTTTTTGGTGAACGCGAGCGTACGGGTGATATATTTTTTGATACCACTAAACTCACTAAAATATTTATCAATAAATTCCTGCGCTTGATGGTGAGGAATGTCGGCACGCCAGGCGAGCCCGTGCGCCCCCATGCCGTAGAGCACGCCAAAATTCACTTCTTTGGCGGAGCGACGCATCTCTTTGGTTACTTCAGAGAGCGGCACGCCGTGAATAGCGGCGGCAGTCGCTTTGTGGATGTCCTCATCGCGGTCAAAAATGGCCATCATTTTGGCATCTGCGGCGAGCGAGGCCACGATGCGGAGCTCAATTTGGGAGTAATCGGCCACGACCAGCTGATGGCCCTTGGCCGCCATAAAGGCTTTACGAATTCCCCGCCCCAGTTCAGTACGAATAGGAATATTCTGCAGATTGGGATCAGAGCTGGAGAGCCGGCCAGTCGCCGTCACCGCCTGGTTAAAATTGGAGTGGATGCGCCCGGTGTTTTTATTCACCAGGGTCGGCAAAACTTCCAGATAGGTATTTTGTAATTTTGTCAGTTCCCGAAAACTCAAGATCTCTTCAACGATTGGGTGGGCGCCGCGCAGTTTTTCCAGCTCATCGGCCGAGGTGGAAAGACCGGTCTTGCCTTTTTTGATGCCGATGGTGGGAATATCCATTTTCTCAAACAAGACCTCGCGCAGCTGGAGCGGTGAAGCAATGTTGAATTCGCTCCCGGCGAGCGCATAAATTTTCTTGGTGAGTTTTTGCACCTCTTCGGCCGCTTCTTTAGACAACTTTTTGATCATGGGCACGTCAATGGCCACGCCGTTGTTTTCCATGGTCGCCAACACTGATAAGAGCGGCATTTCCAAAGTTTCTAAGAGTCCTAAGTTGTCTACAGTGGCCAATTCTTTAGCCAGGATCGGCGCGGCCAGCCCAAGCAGAGACAGTTCGTGGGCGACCAGGCGCGCATCGGCGCCAAAAAGGCTCTCCTGCCCGCTGCCGGCGGGCACTTCTTTACCCAGCACTTTGAGAATGATGCTTGGCAGGTCGGTGGCTCGGCTGCCCGGATTCAAAAGATAGCTCGCAATGAGGCAATCAAACAGTTTGTTGGCCACGCTCTTAACACTATAATGAACCTGGAGTATTTTGAGCAGTTGTTTCAGATCATGCCCGATGAGCTGGATATTCTTATCGGCAAAAATGGGTAGAAATTTCTTTGCCAACGCCGATGGAACAAAAAACCCCCGTGCATCTACGACCACCACTATTCCCAGGCACTGACCGGCGAAGAGGTTGCCATTCAGAATTGCCTGGGCGAGGAATTTCCCCTCTTCTTGGATGAGAGCAACGAGAGCGGCAATTTCATTTTCGGTCTTGGCTTCTATAAAAGTAAAATCTGATTTGGCGTGGTGCTTGGCCTTAGTTCCTTTGGGGGCTTCATCAATGGATGCGGCCCCGCCAGGCAGCCGCTTCAACAAAGAAACAAATTCAAATTTTTGGAAGACGGGCAGCAGTTTTTCGCGATTAAATTCTTTGAGGCGGCACTTCTCAAGAGAAAAATCAAGTTCAGGCACACGGCAATCTATCGCCGCGAGCTCCTTGCTCATGAAAGCGCTCTCCCGACCGGCTATGAGTTTTTTAACCACGCCGTCTTTAATCCCCAGCTCTTTCAGCTTACCAATTTTCTTATAAATATCTTCAATGCTTCCGGCTTTCTGGATAAGCTCGGTCGCTCCTTTTTCACCGATGCCGGGGACACCGGGAATATTGTCTGAAGCGTCGCCGCGAATGGCTTTATAATCCACCATCATCTCGGGCCCGAATCCGTAGCGTTGGTGTACTTCGGCCGTGTCATAAATAACAATGTCGTTGATGCCTTTACGCAGCGTGTAGACTTTCACGTGGTCACCAACCAGTTGGAGCGTGTCCATATCGCCGGTCACAATATATATTTCCACAGGGGGTTGGGAAAGAGATCCTTCCTGTCCGACATGCCCGACATGCCCGACGGCAAGTCGTGGCGGGCGGGCGCTGTGCTCAGGATGACACTGGCGTGTCACTTGTTTAACCAGAGTACCAATGACATCGTCGGCTTCAAAACCGGATTTTTCAAAAACGGGAATGCCGAGCGCCACCACCACTTCGTGCGTGAGGGGGATCTGATCGTAAAGAGCTTGGTCGGCTTTGACGCGGGTGGCTTTATACTCTTTAAATTTTTCCAGACGCGCCTTGCTCCCCCCACTCACATCAAACGTCACGGCCAAATAGGTCGGTTTGAGGTCGTGGAGCACCTTAAAAAGCATGGAGGTGAAGCCGTAGACAGCGTTCACCATCACCCCATCTTTGGTGCTCATGGTGGGCAGGGCGTGATAGGCCCGATGGATGATGGCATTACCATCAATAATGACGAATTTTGGTTGGATCATGAGGTCGCAGTGGGAATTGCACCCACGTATAGAGGTTTTGCAGACCTCTGCCTTACTGCTTGGCTATGCGACCGTTAAATTATTGCCTAACAATAACACTTTTGAGGCTTTTTTTCAAGCCTGCGGCTAGCGGACATACTTAAGCGGGTTGACCCGAATACCGTTAACCTGAACTTCAAAATGCACGTGGATACCGGTGACACCGCGAACACGCCCGGTATTACCCATGAGAGCGACAGTTTGACCGGCTTCAACTTGTTCACCAGGAGAAACTAAAATCTGAGAGTTATGGCCATAGAGTGTCTTAAGGCCGCTGCCATGATCAATAATGACATAACACCCGTAACCGCTGTTCCAGCCGCACTGCGCAACCTCAACGACACCAGCCTTAGCGGCATAGGTGGGGGTCTGCCAGGGCCCGGCAATATCAATAGCGTGATGGCGAATACCAAAATATTGCGTAATGGAACGGGAACCGGATGGCCACACAAACCCCGATGCCGACGGCGGTAAAGCTGACGATGGCGGCGCCGCTATCTGGCGGGCGATGGTCGGAGTTATCTTGGCCGTCCGAGGAATCGCCGCAATTTCACGATCCTGCGGGCGGATGCCATTTGGCACCATTACCCGTTCTCCCGTCTGCAGGTCGCTGCCGTCTTCTTTCAGATGATTAAAGCGCACAATGTCCGGTACGGCGGCTTGGTAGGCAGACGCAATCTTCTTTAAGGTGTCGCCTTTTTTCACCACATGCATAATACCGGTGATGGGCGGAATCCGAATTATATCACCAGGCCGAATGATTGATTTCAAAGACAAATTGTTCTCCCACATAATCGTCGGAATGCTCACGCCAAACGCGTAAGCGATGGCCCCCAGTGAATCGCCGGGCTCAATAGTATAGTTCACCACCTGATTGCGCGTCGCGCCTATAGTCGCGCTGGAAATAATAGTCGGACTCATAAGGGCGGTTCCGCCGGCGACCACTGTTCCGATCTCCATGTTCTGCGCCGGCAGGAGCGTGCCGCTATTCACTAAAATGGGCATATCAATCGTGCCCACCTTCCAGGCTGGCGCTTCCGTCTTCACCTGTCCGTTATTTGACACTACTTCCTCAACATAATCGGGATCACCGCCAAAGAGAGTATAGGCGGCGCTGCTTTCTACCGCCAACGCCATATCTTTCTGCGCTGAAAATTTTGTCTGGCTAAAACCAATAAGAACGACGGCTATAAATAAAATCATCTGCAAAAAATCCCGTTTCAAAAGCCACTCGCGCATTTGACCAAGCCCGACCCTTTTAAGAAAATACCCGACTTTATAACGTAGATAGATAAAAAAGCGGGCGATGGCGCCCAATAGCTTCCCCAATACAAAATAAAAGCCGGCGCCGACCCACCAGAAAAAACGCTTGCTATAGACCAAAACGCGTAAAAATTTTAAGAGTACCCTATATTTCATACCTTGACTGAAACGGTACTTTACCATACAATAACGCTCGTATCAATGAGCTCTCTGACTCCCCGCAAAAGCCACAGGCTCGCTTTAATTATAATATTCACACCAGTATGATCATCATTTTGTACGCATTGGTGCCGGCGCTCTTAGCCATCATTTACGGCGCCGTTCTTATTGGTTGGGTTATGCGCCAACCCGCCGGCGACGAGCGCATGCAAGCCATCGCTCGAGCTATCCAGGAGGGGGCCAAGGCTTATTTGAAGCGGCAATACACCACCATCGGCGCAGTGGCCGGAGTCATGTTCCTCCTCATCGGCCTCTTCATTGACTGGATTACGGCTTTTGGCTTTCTCACTGGCGCAATCTTTTCCGGGTTGGCCGGCATCATCGGCATGAATATTTCGGTGCGCGCCAACGTGCGCACGACCGAGGCGGCCAAAAAGGGTTTTTGCGAGGCTCTAACCGTGGCGGTGCGCGGCGGATCAATCACCGGCATGCTCGTTCCCGGTCTGGGGCTTTTGAGTGTGACGGGTTTTTACCTGATTACGAAGGATGTCTCGGCGCTTATCGGGCTCGGCTTTGGCGGCAGTCTTATTTCCGTCTTTGCCCGCATTGGCGGCGGCATCTATACCAAGGCCGCCGACGTTGGAGCCGACTTGGTTGGTAAAGTGGAAAAAGGCATTCCGGAAGACGACCCGCGCAACCCGGCCGTGATTGCCGATAACGTCGGTGATAACGTCGGCGACTGCGCCGGCATGGCCGCGGATTTATTTGAAACGTATGCCATCACCGTGATGGCTGCGATGGTGCTCGGTAATTTACTTTTCCCGGCTAACGAACGGGTGCTGGTGTATCCGCTGGTGTTGGGCGGCGTTTCCATCATCGCTTCAATCATCAGCACTTTCTTTATACGCCTTGGTAAATCACAAAATGTCATGGGCGCCCTGTATAAAGGTTTGGCAGTAGCCGGAGCATTGTCAGCTCTTGCCTTCTATCCGATTACCCGTTGGCTCATGACCGGCGTCGCTGTCTTTCCGGCGCGACTTTACGGCGCCACGCTCATTGGTCTGGCTCTCACCGGCGTTATGGTGTGGCTCACGGAATATTACACCTCCACGGCCCATAAACCGGTTCAAAATATCGCCAAAGCCAGCGTGACCGGGCACGGCACGAATATCATCGCCGGTCTGGCCACTTCCATGAAATCCACGGCCCTGCCAGTTATTTTCATTGTCGGGGCTATGCTCGGATCTTTCTGGCTCGCTGGTATCTATGGCGTGGCGACCGCCGCGGTCGCGATGTTGTCGCTCGCGGGCATCGTGGTGACGATTGACGCTTATGGCCCCATTACTGACAATGCCGGCGGCATTGCGGAGATGGCTAATTTGCCCCAGGCCGTGCGTGATGTGACTGACCCCCTGGACGCTGTGGGCAACACCACCAAAGCCGTCACCAAAGGCTATGCCATTGCCAGCGCCGGTTTGGCTTCGCTCGTTTTGTTCGCAGACTTCACGCACAAACTTCCGGATTCAGTTACGTTTGCCATCAACAGCCCGCGCGTTTTGGCCGGTCTCTTTGTCGGCGGACTTCTTCCCTACCTCTTCGGCGCCATGCTGATGGAATCGGTGGGCAAAGTGGCCCAAAAAGTGGTGGAGGAGGTACGCCGCCAGTTCCGGGAAATTGCCGGCATTATGGATGGCAGCGGCAAACCAGACTACAGCAAAGCTTCTGATATTGTCACCCGCGATGCTCTGCGCCAGATGATTTTGCCGGCGCTCCTCCCGGTTGTTATCCCAATCGTCGTTGGTTTTGGGCTGGGGATTCAGGCGCTGGGCGGGTTGCTCGTGGGTACGATTGTGACCGGCCTCTTTGTGGCGATTTCCATGACCACCGGCGGCGGCGCCTGGGACAATGCCAAAAAATTTATTGAAAAAGGCAACTACGGCGGCAAGGGCTCATTCGCCCACCAGGCGGCCGTGACCGGCGACACGGTTGGCGACCCCTACAAAGATACCGCCGGCCCATCTATCAACCCGATGATCAAAGTGGCGAACATTGTGGCGTTATTAATTGTGGGATTGTTGGTGAAATAAGCCTAAAAAGGTTTAATGGACATTTCAAGTTGTTTTTTCACCTTGTAACAGGTCAGACATCATCGCCATTTGTTTGTTGGTTGCAAGTCCACGATGTACGTGGACTTTTTGTTTTACTTGGGAAAAGGTTCCGTCAATCGAGTTG
>JACRFW010000002.1 GCA_016234265.1 Candidatus Magasanikiibacteriota bacterium | reverse complement strand
TGCACCAAACAATACTTCCGCTCGCGAAAGCGAGGGAGAACGCCGCGCCTGCGGCGCGGCTGGGGGCAAAAACCCTCGTCGCGTAGCGACGAAATGGCTGGGCGAGGAAACGGAAAAATGGGCAGATTTGTTTCTTGTTTCGTATCCAAAAATAATTTTTATCAATCTTCAATATTAAGGAAAAAATTATGAACAAACCAAAATATTTTCTTTACGCTCGCAAATCAACGGAAGACGATGACAAGCAAATTATGAGCATTGAGGCGCAGTTATTTGAATTGCGAGAATTTGCGCGTAAAGAAAATCTTGAAATCCTTGAGGAATTTCAAGAGTCGAAAAGCGCAAAGACACCCGGGCGAGCCATATTCGGCGAGATGATGAGCAAGGTTGAGGAATTGGGCAATGTCGGGATACTTTCATGGCACCCCGACAGGCTCGCCCGAAACAGCATTGACGGTGGGCGCATTATCTACGCGGTGGATCAAAAGAACATTGTGTCTTTGCGCTTTCCGACATTTTGGTTTGAACCCACTCCGCAAGGTTTGTTTATGTTGCAAGTGGCGTTCGGGCAATCCAAGTATTATTCGGATAATCTGGTACAAAATGTGAAGCGAGGCATCCGCCAAAAACTGCGCCGTGGCGAGTGGCTTTCAAAAGCGCCGTTCGGGTATGTGAATAATCCGAGGACGAGAAATATTGAACCTCATCCGACCAACGCCAAGATTGTAAAGCGCGCTTTTGAGGAATACGCCACCGGCAAGCACGGATTGGTTTCTCTGTCGCAGTTTTTGGCGGATTTAGGCATTACCACTTCCAACGATACGCCACTTGCCAAATGTTCCGTCAAACACCTTTTAAGCAATCGTGCCTATTTGGGATTTGTGAAGCACGGCGATGAATGGTTTGACGGAACATTTGAGCAAATTATTTCCCCGAAATTGTTTGAAGCCGTCCAAAAAATACTTGCAAGCAAAACAAAGCCGCAAAGGAAAAGGGGTTCGCATGATTTTCCTTTCCGCAGTCTTTTTCGTTGCGGCGAGTGCGGCGGTATGTTCACCGCTCAATTTGCAAAAGGTAACGGCGGGATATATCGCTATTATCGTTGCACGAAAAAGAAAGGTATTTGCTCGCAAGGATATGTGCAAGAAAAAGATTTGGTGGAGCAATTGCGAAAACGGCTTCAAACAATTTCACTTTGCGACCGCTACACCGATTGGATGTTGGGGCAGGTGAAAGAATGGGAGCGCGAGAAAATATCAGCGTCACAAAGTGATGTTCAAAATCTTGCAGATAAATTAAAAGCGAGCGAGACGCGCATGGAAAAACTCGTATCCGCGTATTTGGATGGCGATATACCGAAAGAAATTTATCTCAAGCAAAAAGACGAAATTATGCGCGCCACACTCGCTTTTAGGGCCAAAAAGAAAGATTTTGAACATCGGGGAAACAATTGGGTCGAACCATTGCGGGAGTGGGTTTTGGATACGAAACAAGCCGCTTTTTTGTCCTCATCCGACAATTTCGGAGAAATTGCCTCCTTCGTCCAAAAAATCGGAACGAACCATGCGATTCGTAACAAATCTGCCCATTTTTCCGTTTCCTCGCCCAGCCATTTCGTCGCTACGCGACGAGGGTTTTTGCCCCCAGCCGCGCCGCAGGCGCGGCGTTCTCCCTCGCTTTCGCGAGCGGAAGTATTGTTTGGTGCACTCGCAAGGAGTCGAACCTTGATTTTCGGCTTCGCAGGCCAATGTCCTATCCATTGAACGACGAGTGCAGATGAAAACAGAGCCTATTCTATATCAAAAAACCGCTGTGGTCAAGCGGTTTAATGTATTTTTAGTATTCTCGCCATTCGGTCGCTCACCGGCTCATCTTCCTGCTCTAAATCTTCAGAGAGAAATTGATTGAGATAATTCCGGATCGGGCGGGGGTCATAGTCCAGGAGCGGAATCTGCAGACGATGCTTGACCATATTATTTAACCGGAAATAGAGCGTCTTCACTTCCGGGGGGTTGTAGATAAGCCAAAAATCGGCCAGCTCGCTGTAGCGATAATATTTTTTCCCTAAAATAATCCCTGTTTCCGTGATGGCGAAATAGACGTTGAGCGGCGGCTGCATTTCATGTAAATAGAGCACGATGGCGAAAAGTACCAAAATCAGGGCAAACAGATAGTTCGCGGTGGCAACTGCGTAGACCAAACAAACGACCCCGAGCAAACCGGCGATAAGATACCAGCGCCGCGAGCGCTCGTACTGTTCATACTCTTTCACCAGCCATTCGTAGACTACCTTGCCGACCGGCGCGTTTTCTTTGGTTAAATCTTTTGGCATATATGCATCATGTGGACGATGCGGGACTTGCCCTGCACCACAAGGGGTGCAGGGCTACCCTGTACCCTGCGTGGTACAGGGTGAACCTTCCTTATTAATTTTAATTGTTAGCTTTTGTGGGTAGCACTGGGCTCGAACCAGTGGCCTTTGCAATGTGAATGCAACGCTCTAACCAACTGAGCTAGCCACCCTTAGGGCGGGTCTATTTACCCCGCACATGAGTAATTATTCTTTAACATACTATAACAAACCCCCGCCGGAAAATCAAGGTTGAAATTGTGCACGACCTGTGATATACTCCACTCTACGTATGTATCGCCGACCGATCAATTTACTCCACGGGACAATGGTGGACGAGCCGGAGGAAACCCCGAGCAGAAAGAAAAAAGCCTTACTTGTAATCGCTTTTTTTGTTTTGTCCCTCTCCGCCATCAGTATTATCGCCCGCCACTATGCGCTCGCCGAGTGGCCCGCCGATGCCTCGGAATATGACAATGTCACCCTGCGGCCAAAGAGCACCGGCATTTTGGAAACGGTCAAAAATTTTATTTTCCATTCCGACTATGTCCTCCAGGGCGAGGCTGACGACCGCGTGAATATCCTGATTTTGGGTATTGGCGGCCCCGGACACGACGGACCATATCTCTCCGATACAAATATTATTTTGAGCTTCCAGCCCAGCACTAAAGAGGTGGCCCTGATCTCAATCCCGCGCGATCTGGGAGTGGAAATACCGAATCACGGCTGGCGGAAAATAAACAGCGCCGACGCTTTTGGCGAATCGGAACAGGCAGGGTGGGGGGGCGATTACGCGCGCGCTGTCTTTGCCAAAACATTTAATCTTTCTATCCCCTACTACATCCGCGTTGACTTCACGGCTTTCCGCGATTTGATAGATGGCTTGGGCGGGCTTACTATCAACGTCCCTACCGCTTTCACCGACGAAGCGTTCCCGGGGCCGAATGACTCTTACCAAACCATCCGCTTTGATGCCGGTGTACAGACGATGACTGGCGAACAAGCTCTCAACTACAGTCGCTCCCGTCATGGTAATAATAACGAGGGGTCGGATTTTGCCCGCGCTCATCGCCAGCAACTGGTGCTTTCCGCTCTCAAAGAAAAGCTGTTATCGCTCGGCACCTATGCCAACCCGATGACGCTGCAAAAAATATTTAACTCTCTAGCAAGCCACATTACCACCAACTTAAATTTTGGCCAGATAATGTACGCGGCGAGCCTCGCCAAAGAGGTATCAGCAGCGCCGAAGACACTGGTCTTGGATAATTCAACTACTGGCTACCTCATTTCCACTACCGGAGAATCAGGAGCATTTTTGCTCTCGCCGAAAACCGGCGACTTTGCTACAATCAACGCAGGTATTAAAGATATTTTTGAGCCGGCAAAGACGGCGGCAATAACCAACTCTACGACGGCGGCCAGAACAGCGTCGCCTGAAGGAGCCACCCAGATCCATCCGGGAACGATTGAAATCCAAAATGGCACCTGGCGCGTGGGGCTAGCCGCGCGAGTCAATAAGGAGCTCGGCGGCAAAGGGTTTGATGTGATCGCGGTCGGCAACAGCCTGAAGCGACCAATTGCCACCACCACCATCTATATCTTACAGCCAAAAGCACCAAAAGATACAATTAACAAACTGGCGGCTACACTCCACGCGAGTGTATCAACGACTTTATCCGATTGGCTACAAGCGACATATGATAACCCGGGAACTACTGAAGACGAACGCGGGATGAAATACAACCACGATACCGATATTTTACTCATCTTGGGCAATGACACTCCCCAATAAATAATTCTGTTATGACCAGCCCCGCAAAAATTATTGACCAAGAATTGCCAACCATTGCCCTGGTGGGGCGCGTGAACGTAGGCAAATCCAGTCTCTTCAATAAAATTATTGAACAAAATTTAGCCCTGGTTTCAGACATCCCCGGCACCACCCGCACCCGTAACATGGCTGTCGCCACGTGGCGCGGAAAAAATTTCCGGCTGGTAGATACCGGCGGACTGACCTTTTCTGATGATGTTGTCTTGGAAGACGACATCATCAAACAAACCGAGTTGGCACTGAAAGAAGCTGACTTGATCTTATTTGTGGCCGATATTCAGACGGGAATTCTGCCCCAGGAACGCGAACTGGCGAAACGACTGCGGAATAAACGAAAGCCAATCCTTCTGGTAGCTAATAAAGCTGACGCGGCCGCCCTCTTTTCTCATATTCATGACACCGAGTGGCAACGGCTGGGTTTTGGCGAGCCTATCCCAGTGTCCGCGAGCAATGGCACCAATGTGGGTGACCTGCTTGACGCCATTTACTCATCTCTCAATAAACTGCCACGGCGGCCAAAAAAATTAAAAATTTTTAACCCCATTAAAGTCGCCATCATGGGCCGGCCAAACGTGGGCAAGTCAACTCTTTTCAACGCTCTAGTAGGCGAGGAGCGGGTGATTGTGAACCCGATGGCACACACCACGCGTGAACCCCATGACACACTGGTGGAAATTGATGACAAACATATTTTGTTCGTAGACACAGCCGGTATCCGGCGCAAGGCGCGCGTTTCTGGTGAGTTGGAAAAACTCGGCATTGGCAAAAGCATCGCGACAATAAATAAGTCCGACATTGTGCTCTTGGTACTGGATGCGACCGAGCCGATCAGCGACCAGGACCAGCAACTGGCCGGGTTGCTCCGCGAACACACCCGCAGCGTTATCATTGTGGTCAACAAATGGGATAAGGCGGATGATAACAGCGATGAATTTCGCAATAACGTAAAAAAGGACATCTACGTCGCTTTTCCCCACCTTAGTTTCGCGCCGATTGTGTTTGTGTCCGCGCTCTCGCAGTACCGCGTGCACCAAATTTTCCCACTCATCAACCAGGCCTGGGCTGGACGCCAAATAGTGGTTGATGAAGTGACACTCACAGACTTTCTCAAACGTACTGTTAAGAAACATCTGCCGACCAAAGACCGCGGTGTTCGCCACCCCCGCGTGGTGGCCATTCACCAGCTGGGGTACAACCCGCCGATGTTTGAAATGATTATCAAATCAAATACCTCGCTCCACATCTCCTATGTGCATTTTATTGAACGCCATCTGCGTGAAGAGTTTGGTTTTTTTGCTTCCCCCATTGTGATGAAACTTTCCAAGCTCAAACACCACACCTACACGCCCCAAGAATAACCTATGAAACTCGTTGTCGGCCTTGGCAACCCAGGCAAAGAATACGCTCGCACCCGCCACAATGTCGGCTGGCTGATTTTGGATCTGCTCGCCGGAGAGGATACGTGGCAAACGAGCACCAAAGCTGGCGCGGCTTATGTCAAAACCGAACTGAACAAAATCAAGGTTGAGCTCTTGAAACCGACCACGTATATGAATAACTCCGGTCAAGCGGTAGCCTATGCCGTTAAAAAACACAAACTAAAAACTGCGGACGTGATTGTTGTTCATGATGACAAAGACATACCCATCGGCCAATCACGCGTCCAGCGCGCGCGCGGCGCGGCCGGGCATAATGGCGTGCAATCAATTATTGATCACTTAGGCACCAACAATTTTTGGCGGATTCGAGTCGGTGTGGCTCCGAGCGACCGCCCGCTCGGAGACACCGCTAATTTTGTGCTGGGGCGTCTCACGAGCGCGGAGCAAAAAATCCTCAAAGACGTTTTCGTCAACGTTACCAAAGAAATAACTGAACTTGTTTCAACTGATCATGCCTAATATTTTGGCAGCCTATTTTCAAAAGTATAACCGGGGGGCTTTTTTAATTACAGGGGCCGCCAACGTGCGAACACTCACCGCCATTGACAAAAAACTGCGGATACTATGAACAAGTCTATTCACGTCGCGCTCTCCTATTTTCCTAAAATTACTTACCGACGCTACCAACAACTGGCGGCGCGGTTTTCCCTACCCGATGAAGAGCTATGGCAGGCCGAGTTTAGCGAGCTCGCCCGCGCCGGCCTAGACGAGGCGATTGCCCAAGAGTTTATGTCGTGGCGGGATACGTTTGATCGCGAGAAAATGTTCCAAGAACTTTTTCGGGAAAATATTACGACTGTCACTATCACTGACCACACTTACCCGCACCTGCTCAAAGAAATCAATGACCCGCCCCAGACGCTGTTTGTGCGCGGACGCCTCGAGGCGCTGGAACGCCCCGCCCTTGCCATTGTTGGCACCAGAAAATGCACGGCCTACGGCCGGGAAGCAACCGAAACTCTGGCGCGTGATCTGGCTCACAATGGCTTGGTTATTGTGAGCGGGCTCGCCCTCGGCATTGACGGCCTGGCCCATCGCGCGGCTCTGCAAGCCGGCGGCCTCACGGTCGCGGTGCTGGGCAGCGGCATTGACCGCGCGGCGGTGTACCCGGCCGAACACCGCACCCTCTCCGAAGATATTATTGCTCACGGCGGAGCGGTGATCTCGGAATATCCGCCCGGTTTTAAACCAACGCTCTATTCGTTCCCGGCGCGCAATCGTATCATTGCCGGTTTAGCTCTGGGCACGCTGGTGACCGAAGCCCCGGAGAGCTCTGGCGCGCTCATCACGGCCAAGGCGGCGCTGGACTATAACCGCGAGGTGATGGCTGTGCCGCACCCTATTACTTCTGAAACCGGAGTAGGCGGCAATGCCCTGATTAAACAAGGGGCAACGGTGGTAACGAGCGCCGAGGACGTGACCGAGGTGTTGCAACTAAAAAATTTAAAAACATTGGTAGCGGGAGAGGCCGTCGCCCCCGCGAACCCCACCGAGGCGCGCCTGCTTTCTCTTATGACCCGCGAGCCGCGCCATATTGACCTCATCATTAAAGAAAGCGGCCTCGCGAGCGCGGCAGTTTCCAGCTCCTTGACGCTCTTGGAAATGAAGGGTAGGGTAAAGAATACTGGAGGCATGCTTTATGTTCGCCTATAAACCAACACTCAAAAAAACAGCGCTCATCACCGGCGCTACCGGCACTTTAGGCCGCCACTTGGCCCACACCATGACCCAAGCAGGCTATCGTGTGATTTTGAATTATCGTACTCAAACCAAGGCCGCCGCTGCCCTGGCGCGAAGCCTGGTCCCTGCTCCTCAATTGGTTGCGGCTGATGTTACAGACGAAAAAGCTGTTACAAAGATGTTTAAAAAAATCGGCCCCGTGGATATACTCATTAATACCGTTGGCAATTTTATCTATCAACCGCTGCGCACCACCTCAAATGAGGCTTTCACCGAGTGTATCGCGAATAATCTCTTCAGCGCCTGGTATTGCATGCAGGCAGCCGTGCCGGCTATGCGCCAAAAGCGTTTCGGACGCATCATCAATTTTGGTTCGTCTGGCGCCGACCAGATAACGGCGCGACCTTTTACCGCCCCCTACTATATCGCCAAAACGGGGCTTCTGGTCCTCACCAGATCTTTAGCCAAGGAGCTTACCGGTAGCGGTGTCACAGTTAATATGATTTCGCCGGGAATACTCCCGACGAGCGAAGTCAAACTTTCAGGCGCTCCAGTTATCAGTCTTGACGATATTGCTCGCGCCGTGTTATTTTTAGTGGACGATACAAACAGCTCTTTGAATGGCGTAAATCTGGAAGTCAACGCCGGCTGGCGGCCAGAATGATACTTTACTATGGTGTAGAAAAACGACAATTCAACCTGGTTTCTTATTTTTCTTAACTACTACCTATGAAAAAGATTCTTTCGTTCCTCATTTTCGCAGTTGTCGGCATTTTGTTAAGCCAAGTGCCATTCACCTACCTGGTCGGCGCCAACGCGCGGTTCACCATGTTTGATTTCTTCGGGCCCATTGTCGGCAGTTTCCTCGGCACACTCCCGGGGGCCATCACTGTGCTCTTGGTGCAAATTGTCAATTGGGCGATACATGGTTTTTCCTCACAGCCAGCGGCGATTATCCGCTTCTTTCCGGTTGTCGCCGCGACTCTCTACTTCGCCCGCCCATCAAAATGGCTGCTTGCTATCCCCGGAGTTGCCATTATAGCATTTCTCATTCACCCGGAAGGTAGACAAGCAACTGTCTTCGCTCTGTATTGGCTAATTCCATTTGCCATGCACCGCTTGAGCCATCGTTTTGTCTTTGCTAAAGCGCTGGCCGCCACTTTTATTGCTCACTCGGTCGGCGGCGCGCTCTGGATCTGGGTACTCAACATGAAAGCGGCGCTGTGGATGAGCCTGCTCCCAGTAGTTTGGAAAGAGCGTGGGCTGATGGCGCTGGGAATCACCTTGTCTTATCTGGCTCTGGGAAAACTTCTGCAGATCAGTATCGTCAAAGGCTGGGTTCCACAAAATCTCTTCGGGCCCCGTTCTTCGGTCAACGTAAAATAATATAAACTTAACAAAAGGCTCATTTTCTTACGCCAAAACTCGCCCGCTTGGGCGGGTTCAAACAGTTGGCGTCGCGAAAATGAGCCGTTTTGTTAAATCTGCTATATTATGAAATACAACGAAGCGTACTACTATCTTCTCTCGCTCAAAAATGTTCCGCGCCATGACTACATGACCGCGGCGCGACCGGGGCCAGCGTTCTTGGAGCGACTCCGGTATTTTCTGGTGTTACTCGGAAACCCGGAGAAAAAAATCCCTCATTACATTCACATCACCGGCACCAGCGGCAAGGGCTCGGTGACCATCATGCTGGCGTCAATTTTGCGTGCCGCTGGAAAGCGAGTGGGGGCGATGACCTCGCCGAGCGCTGACGGCGGCCTTGGTCGCACCGAGATCAATGGAGTGGTAATGACCAAACCAGACTTTGCCCGGCTGATGGAAAAAATGAAAAAAGCGCTTGATGCGTATATCAAAAAATCTCCCTATAACCTACCATCGGAGTTTGAGCTTTTGACAGCGCTCTCCTTTCTGTACTTCACCGAGAAAAAAGTGGAGTGGGCGGTGGTAGAGGTGGGCTTAGGCGGGCGCTATGATTCAACAAATGTGATCCCCCACAAAGATGTTGCGATCATCACCAACATCGGACTTGACCACACCGAGCTTATCGGCCCCACTCGCGCCGATATTGCCTATGAAAAAGCCGGGATTGTCAAAAAGGGCGCGGTGGTGTTTACGGGTGAGCAAAGAAAAAACTTGCTGACAATTTTTGAAAAAGAATGCCGTAAAGAACATGCGTGGCTCACGGTAGTTCAGGGAAATACCAAGGTTATCAAACAAGGCCTCTCCGGCATAACTTTTAATTACAAAAATAATCAGTATCAACTACCAATTTTAGGAACGCACCAAATAAAGAACGCTATCTTGACTATTGAGGCGGCGAAACATCTGGGTATTCCAGAAAAAATGATCCAGCGAGGCCTAAAAAATATTGTGTTGCCAACACGACTTGAGGTAATGTCCAAAAAACCGCTGACTATTCTTGACGGTGCTCATAACCCGGACAAAATGAAAGCCACGACGAATACAGTTGCCGCTCTAAAACAAAAAAGAATTATTCATCTCCTGATTGGTTTCGCGGCCAATAAAAACTGGCGCGCCATGCTCCGACAATTGGCTCTGCTTAAACCACACACTGTTGCCTGCACCCGTTTTACCGAAAATATTTTTCGGCCCACGGTCAGCCCGGCAGAATTGGCACGCCAAGTCAAAAAACTTTTACCAAAAACCATAGTCGTGCCGTTTCTTGACCCCAAAGAGGCGGTGGCCTGGAGCCGGAAAAAACAAAAAACCAGCGACGTGTTACTCGTCACTGGTTCAATGTATTTGAGCGGTGAATTGCGAAAATTATTCTCCTCCACCAAATAATTTTTTTACTCTTGCCAAAAAACCAGTCCCCTTTTTCTCCAGTTTCTCCGGTTCGGGATGTACCGGCTCTATCTCCTTTCCGGCTCGGATATAATATCTTGGAGCATCCGGCGCAAAATAATCACCAGCCAGATCGGTTATTACCAAAGTATAATACCTCGCACCGACGCGGATATCAGTGACTACTGGCGGGTTGAGATCAATCCTCATAGCATGACCCTCGCTCTCTTTCAGTCGACGAGAAATTTCCTCTGGTTTCAGACCAAACACTCCTCGATTCAGTCTGTCAACAACCTCCTCTAACGCTTTTCCTGATTCCACCTGTTCTGGAACTGAAATTGCTCGCGCAATTTCTAAAAACTTCTCCATTTCTCTTTGTCGGTCAGTCTCCGCCGTCTTCCGCGCTTGTCCCGCTGCTTTCGCCGCTTCACCCGGAGAAGCCACTACCACCTTTCGCCCCAGGTCCCCTCTGCCGAGCTCTTCCGGTCTTGGTGATACAGCCGGGTAAAAGCCGGCAACTCTTCCCGCCACGCGTTGAGCTACATTCATTGATGCCGCTATCTCCTTCTTCGCCGCTATTTCTCTCTGTATTTCAGCCGGGCTTATGGCTACAGTTTTGGCTTCATTGAATTCAGGCTTTCGCACGCCCCGTTCAAGGGTAATCCGCGCCAATACCTCAGGCTTTCGTGGCGCCGTTGGTTGGCCGCTCTGTCCCTCAAAAAGAGCGGGGTCAACCTCTACATTTGAATTTCCAGTCCCTGGTTTTTCGCCTTTTTCTCCCATATAAAATAAATAAATAACTAAAAGCATCTGCAAAAACAATACCATAAATTGACAGTTCAGTCAAAATCGGGTATGCTAGCAGCTACGTGCTAAAAAAGTATCCCATTTTATGCGCACTCTGGTCATTGTTGAATCCCCCACCAAAGCCAAAACCATCTCTAAATTCATCGGCAAGAACTACGTCGTCAAATCCTCTTTCGGCCACCTGCGCGACCTGCCCAAAAGCAAGATTGGCGTTGACGTGGAGAACGGGTTTACCCCTACCTACGTGGTGAGCAAGGACAAAAGCGCCACGGTTAAAGAGCTCAAAGACGCGGCCAAAAAATCCGACCACATCCTCTTAGCGACTGATGAGGACCGCGAGGGCGAGGCCATTTCCTGGCACCTGGCCCAAATTTTGGACATTGATCCGGACAAGGCCGAACGCATTACATTTCACGAGATAACAAAATCAGCGCTGGAAGAAGCGCTCGCCCGCCCCCGGCATCTGGACATGAAAATGGTGGATGCCCAGCAGGCGCGGCGCGTGCTTGATCGCTTGGTTGGCTATAATTTGTCACCCTTCCTCTGGCGCAAAGTCACCAAGGGTTTGTCGGCCGGCCGTGTGCAGTCAGTCGCAGTGCGGCTCATTGTGGAGCGCGAGCGCGAGATCCAAGCTTTCAAAAGCGACGAGTACTGGAGCATTGAAGGGCTGTTTGCCCCGCTCCAGAAAGGAAAACCAAACAAGGACCAGGCTTTTTTAGCGTGGCTTACCACTACTCCTACTAAAAAATTAAGTAAGCTTGATCTGGGCAACCAAAAAGCTGTGGACGAGATCGTAAAGGACCTCGCTGGCACCACCTACACCATTGAAAATGTTGAAAGTAAAAAAAACTCGCGCACCCCGCCACCGCCTTTCACCACTTCCAGCCTCCAGCAAGAGGCCAACCACAGCTTAGGCTTCTCGGCCAAACAAACCATGCGCCTGGCTCAACAACTATACGAAGGGGTGGAGCTAGGTTCGGGCGGACAAGTTGGTCTTATCACCTACATGCGCACCGACGCGGTCAACTTATCGGAAAAGTTTCTCACTGAAGCCCATGATGTGATCCAAAAAGAGTACGGCCGCGAATACGCACTTTTGAAACCACGATTTTTTAAGAATAAAAATAAAAACGCCCAGGAGGCGCACGAAGCCATCCGCCCGACTGAAGCCTTGCGATTACCTAAAGACATCAAGGCCCATCTGGAGCCGGCGCAATTTAGACTCTACGATCTCATTTGGCGCCGCGCGGTTGCGACCCAAATGGCGACCGCCGAAATTAATGCCGCGACCATTGATATAAAGAGTGCTAACAATTACGGATTCCACGCTACTGGCCAGACGGTTATCTTCAACGGCTTCTTAATACTCTATCCGGACAAAGCCAAAGAATCGGCGCTACCGCCGCTGGCCGTGGGGTCGGCTGTGGCCAATCTGGAAATGAAACCGGAACAGCACTTCACCGAGCCACCGGCGCGTTACTCGGACGCGACGCTCGTGAAAACGCTGGAAGAATACGGCATTGGCCGGCCGTCTACCTATGCCCCCACCATCGCGACCATTGAAGACCGCGGCTATGTGGAGCGCAACGAACAGAAAAAATTACAACCAAAAGAAATTGCTTTTTTGGTGAATGATTTATTGGTGGAGCACTTCCCGGAAATTGTGAACTACGAGTTTACCGCCCAGATGGAAGAAAATCTGGACGCGATCGCGCGCGGTGAAAAAGACTGGCAGCCGATTATTGCTACCTTCTACCACCCGTTCAAAGAAAACCTGGACAAAAAGGATGCCGAATTGAGCAAGAAAACGCTCACTGAAGAAAAAACCGACGATATCTGCCCGAATTGCGGCAAACCGATGGTAATCAAGCTTGGCCGATTTGGCAAGTTTTTGGCGTGCACCGGCTACCCGGAATGCAAAACCACCAAACCCCTGCCAGGTGAAGAAGCTAGCCCGGGAACATCTGAGCCAACCAATGAGGTGTGCGAAAAATGCGGAGCACCGATGCTCCGGCGCATGGGGCGCTACGGCCCGTTCCTCGGCTGCTCGGCCTATCCTAAATGTAAAAACATTAAAAACATTGAAATCAAAGTCAACCTAAAATGTCCCATTTGCGCCGAGGGCGATATCGTGGAAAAACGCAGCAAGCGCGGCAAAATCTTTTTCGCCTGCAACCGCTACCCAGGCTGCACCTACGCCTTGTGGGACAAGCCCACCGGGCAGCTCTGCCCCACCTGCCAACAGCCGCTCGTGTATAAAGGTAAAAAGATTGCGTGTAGCAATAAAGAGTGCTCATACCAACCAACTACTCCCTAAGGAGCTATGTCCCAACAAAATAGTCTGGCTATTCTGGAAACATCGGCCAATCGTAAAATCATTGCCACGGTACTGTTTTCTTTTCTGGCCACTTTTCTGGTTTCCCGCCTCACCGTCTATCTTGTCCTCGGGCATCTTTTGCCCAATTTTTTCCTGGAAGTGGGCGGCGTACATATTCATCACTTCACCTACGGCGTAATACTCCTGGCGTTGGCGGGCCTTTACCTGCTCCTGAAGCGCCCAGCGGCGACGCGCGGCGATTTCAAATGGCTGACGGTGGCCTATGGCATCGGACTGGGGCTGACGTTTGACGAATTCGGCATGTGGATACGACTGGAGGACGATTACTGGATCCGCCAAAGCTATGACGCGGTCATTATTGTGGCGCTTATCCTCCTTAATATACGGTATTACCGGTCGCTCATATATGGCTTAACTGAGTTGGCACACCTCTTACGGCAAATTCTCCGCCGTTTGCGGGCAATTGCCAAAGGACTCTAAACCGCCTATAATCCCCTCTACAGGGGATTATACATTTTATGCCACATTCCACCGCCATTCCAACTACTGTAACCATTGAGGACGTGGTTGCGTTGGTGCGCAAATACGCCCGCCGCTCCGACTTGGACATGGTGTGGCTGGCCTACGACGTGGCCAATCGGGCACATTCCGGGCAAAATCGCAAGTCCGGCGAGCCCTATATCGTCCACCCGCTCGCGGCGGCCTATATTTTGGCCGGCATGCGCATTGATGTCACTATCATTGTGGCGGCGCTGTTGCATGACGTGCCCGAAGATACGGCCGTGACGCTGGAGTCAATTGAAAATGATTTTGGGCCAGATGTGGCCGGGATGGTGCGCGGCATCACCAAGCTCGGCAAACTAAAATACCGCGGCGCGGAGCGCTACATTGAGAACCTGCGCAAGATGTTCGTCGCGATGGCGGAGGACGTGCGCGTAATGATTATCAAATTCGCCGACCGCATCCATAATTTAACCACCCTCGGATCGCTGGAAGAAAAAAAACGCTACCGCATCGCGCTGGAAAGTTTGGAAATCTATGCCCCCATTGCCCACCGCCTGGGCATGGGCGAATTCAAAGGCTTGCTGGAAGACCTGTCTTTCCCCTATGTGTATCCAAAAGATTTTGAAAGAACCAAGACTTTGCGCGACAAACTATTTACCGACGCGGGAAACTACATTGATCAAACCTTAAAGATCGTCCGCGCGGAGTTGAAAGAAGCCGGCATCCACTACCTTGACGCCCATGGGCGCAAAAAACAACTGTACAGTTTTTACCAAAAACTTATCAAAAAAAACTGGGAGGCCGACAAGATTTATGACATTGTGGCTCTCCGCATTATCGTTGAAGATATCGCCGACTGCTATGCCACGCTCGGCATCATTCACAAAATTTGGCGGCCGCTCAAAGGACGCATCAAAGACTATATCGCCCAACCAAAACCCAACGGCTACCAATCGCTCCATACCACCATCTTCGGCCCCGATGGCAGCGTCATTGAGTTTCAAATTCGCACCCGAGAGATGCACTACGAAGCCGAGTTCGGCGTGGCGGCGCACTGGCACTATGATGAGCGCGGCGTAAAGCTCCCGGCCAAGGATATTATCTGGGCCAAAGAGCTGGCCCAAGTCCAAAAAGATATTCTCGTTAATTTGTCGGACCTGGAACGCCTCAAAGTGGACTTTTTCAGAAACCGAATTTTTACCTTTACCCCGAAAGGCGATGTCATTGATCTCCCGGAAGACGCGACACCGGTTGACTTCGCTTACAACGTCCATTCAGAAATCGGCAATAAATGCGCGGGCGCCCGCGTCAACGACCAAATGGTGAGCCTGGACACGCCGCTCCAGAGCGGCGATGTGGTGGAAATTATCGTTGACAAAAACCGCCGAGGCCCCAGCCAGGACTGGCTCTTCACAGTGAAGACGAATCAAGCCCGTTCGCACATCAAAAATAGCATCAAAGCCTCTCGCCTAACGAGCTGGTTTAAATTTATTCTGCCGCAAAAAAAGAAGTCGAGTAAAGCCGTTTAGCCGGCAATTTTTTTAATCAGCTCGGCCAGTTCCTCTTGAGAAAAGTAAGCGATCTGGATTGTGCCGCGGTCGCCTTTTTGCGTAATGGACACTTTTGTGCCTAGCGTGCCGCGCAGTTTTTCTTCCAAATAAAGCAAGTTGGGGTCGCGCCGAGGTGAGCCCCCGGGGCGGCGCTTGGCGGCTTCCCGTTCCAGATCGCGGACAGTCATTTTTTCGCCCATCATTGAAGCAAGCACCTCTAACTGCTCGGCCTTATTCGTAATAGCCAGAAGCGCCCGGGCCTGGCCGTGGTTAATTTTTCCTTCAACTAAAGCTTGTTGGACTTCCTCGGGCAGACTAAGCAGGCGGATGGTGTTCGCAATGACCGGCCGACTCTTTCCTACTTTTTGGGCGACTTGCTCCTGGGTCAAACCAAATTCTTCAATCAGCCGACTAAAAGCGAAGGCTTCTTCCATCGGGTTCAAGTCGGCGCGCTGCAGGTTTTCAATCAGCGCCACTTCCAGTTTCTGGTGTTCAGACAGAGTCTTCACGATTGCCGGTACCGTGGGTAATTTCAAAAGCCCGGCAGCGCGCCAACGGCGTTCACCGACAATGATCTGATACCCGCCGGTGGCTACCTCCGCGACCAGAATGGGCTGCACAATGCCGTGTTCTTTTATAGAGGCGGCCAACTCTTCCAATTCCACGAACGGAAAATGACGCCGGGGCTGATGCGGGTCAGGTTTGATGTCATTCGTCGGAATGAGCCACACGCGTTCACTATCTCCACTACGAGGGCTGTTTGTGGAAGTATTTTTTCTTCCAGTTGTCGGAGTAAGCAAGGCTCCTAAACCACGGCCAATGGACATACGAGCGAAAAATGCTAAATACTAAATGTTAAACTTCCAATTATTCCCGTTCGAAAGTATCTAGAACTTCTCGCGACAGACGCTCATAAGCCTTCGCGCCCTTGCCGGAGGGTTCATAGTGAAAAATACTTTTGCCAAAGCTGGGCGCTTCGGCCAGGCGCACGGTGCGGGGAATAACCGAGCGAAAAATATTATTGGGAAAATATTTGTAAAGCTCTTGCATCACTTCCTCGGAAAGTCGGTTGCGCGAATCATACATGGTGAGCACCGCTCCGAGTACTTCTATTTCTGGTTTGATATTCTCACGCACCAGATCAATAGTTTTCAAAAGCTGGCCCAAACCTTCTAAAGCGTAGTACTCCGCCTGTACCGGAATGAGAATTTTATCGGCCGCGACGAGACCGTTGAGAGTGAGGAGGCCGAGCGATGGCGGCGAATCAATAATAACATAGTCGTAGGCATGGGAAACTTCCTTCAAAATGTCAGAGAGTCTGGCTTCGCGGCCGACCATGTTGACCAACTCCACATTGGCACCAGCCAGATCGGGCGTGGAGGGTACCACGCGCAGACCAGCGTGGTTGGTGTTCAAAACTACATCGTGCAGGCGAGCGTCGGAGACCAAAGCATGGTAAAGCCCTTTCTCCAACTCCTGATACTTGATGCCGAGGCCGGAGGTGGCGTTGCCCTGGGGGTCCAGATCAACCAACAGCACAAATTTGCCCGCTTCGGCCAAACCGGCCGCGAGATTCACGGCAGTCGTGGTCTTGCCTACCCCCCCTTTTTGGTTAACAACAGAGATAATAACGGGCATAAAAGCGTTCTGGGGTTAGTATAGCATATGATTGACAAATGACCAAGATTTGGTTAGAATAAGAGGGCTTTTTGCCGCCGCGGTGTTGGAACTGGTACCGTGAACCACAAGGGTTCACGGCCATGCACCTTATCGGTGCATGGGACATATATTATGTATTACGTTTATATTCTAAAAATGTCGGATGGTCAGCACTACACTGGATACACCTCTGATCTTAGGAGACGCATTTCAGAACATAATAGTGGCAGTAACACTACGACCAGTAAACACTTACCAGTCAAATTGGTTTTTTATGAGGCATTTTTGAATGAAAAAGACGCGCGTAGAAGAGAAGAATATTTTAAAACTGACAAAGGGAAAACAACAATTAAATTAATGCTTAGAGAATATTTGGATTTAAAATAGCCGCGGTGACGGAACTGGTAGACGTACTGGACTCAAAATCCAGCGATCGCAAGATCATGAGAGTTCGACTCTCTCCCGCGGCACCAAAACTAATTTTTTTATATGGTTACCGACTTTGAAAAAGAAACTGGCGGCGGTGGCGCCGAAATACTAAGTGAGCAACGCCGACAATTAAGGCTCCTGGCCGACCAGGCGGTGGCAAAGATCATCGGTCATTGGAAAAGAAAAAAAGAGGTTGGGCTAAATGGTGTAGTCGGGGCAGCTAAAAATTTAGTTGAAGAAATCCGTCAAAAGGCCCGGGAGCTTGATCTTCAAAACGAAGCTGACGGCGAACTTATCCGTGCTTGCCGCGATCTTGTTCCGGCAGGGCTGGCCAGCGAAGCAGACGCGGCAGAGATTGAGGCTGTCTTGCGCACAGCTACAAGAGTCAGAGGCGGGACTAAGTTATCTGCTCTATAAAGTATGCAAACAGTTAAACCGGGTAAATACCGCCACTACCAAGGCAATCTTTATGAAGTGATTGGTGAAGCGCGCCACAGCGAAACGCTGGAGGAAATGGTGGTCTATAAAGTGGTCTGGTTTGTCAAGACACCAAAAGGGGTTGTTTAAGATATAATCGGAGGCGGGTGAATTAGTTGGTTTCGACCTTTGAAAATTAATGAAAGTAAACGCACAAAAGGTCGTTTGATTTAATCTACAAAAGTAGAAATTGAATGCCTATATTAGGCACCACCACAAAAGACGAGGGCGATATCTACAAAAGTAGAAATTGAATGCCTATTTTAGAGAACACACATATGAAACTGGAGACTAATCTACAAAAGTAGAAATTGAATACCTATTTTAGAGGCGCGGAGAAAGCGGCAGGAATTGAATCTACAAAAGTAGAAATTGAATACCTAATGAACTACCCCGCAGCAAGCTGACGGGGTATCACGATACCGCGAACAGCTTGAGTTGTTGCGAGTGCAATTGTTGATAATTTGTAGCACCTTGATTTCTGACGTAATTTTGTATCTGTTGTTCGTTGGCGGCATGGCC
>JACRFW010000023.1 GCA_016234265.1 Candidatus Magasanikiibacteriota bacterium | reverse complement strand
ACAAATGACCTCCTCCCCGGGTTCCGTCCGCTTCGTCGCGGACTACACCCGGGGTTTCCTGTTCGACGGCATGAGAACCAACACTCAGGCCTTTTTGTTTTTGTAGTTAAATAAGGTGATCGTCTGGGGCTTCTCCTTCTTACCCTGCCATTCTATGTATTTTCGTATGTTTACCTCGTTTAATCCGACGGTCGAGGAAAAATATCCGACACCCCAGATGCCGTCCTTGTCGAGGTACATCTCACGAATGAATTTAAACTTTCGTCTGAGATGCCCGCTCGCATTGGCTTTGAGGTGTTGGACGGCATCTGCTACCGCAATGTTCGGCGGTATCTCAATTTGCAGGTGGACATGGTCGGCATCGGTATTCACTGCCACAATTGACAGTGTCGGATATTTTTTAACCGTGTCGTATAGGCTCTCCAGCAGTTCTGATTTGACGTATGGTTTCAAAAATTTACGTCTCCCCTTGGTGCCCCAGACGATGTGATACTGATGTTGGTAAGTGGAATGATTGAGGTGTTGGATTCTCATGCAATCAGCTTGCCACAGTCTCGGGACTGTCGCAAGCTGGCAAGGACCCATTCATCCTCGCACTCCGGTCAAAGCGTCAATTTCGTGGTACTAATGTGTTCACCTGCTTTGACCTCCGTGCGAGGTTTCCTGGGTTAGCAAAAAAATCCTCCGACGTTACGTCGGGGGATTTTTGGTGTCAAGGGCGGGACTCGAACCCGCGACCTTAGCGTTATGAATGCTACGCTCTAACCAGCTGAGCTACCCTGACAAATTATCTTTTTGAGTGCGCCTCTTCGGCGCATCCGCCGTTGAGGCGGACTACCCTGACTTAAGTTTCAGTATCCTATCTAAAAAAACCCTAAAAGTCAAGGTAAAACCGCCTGTGGATACCTGATTTGACTAGCCTAGATCAATCCGGTAATATTTACTCTAGTTCTTTCATAACTCTATCAAGAGCGGTGCGAGGGATTCGGCCCTACGACCACCCAGCAACCCCTGAAGCAGAGGGGTGCTAATTCCGGCCCTTTTATTAGGGAAAGATATGCTTGTCTTTCTACTTTCCGCCAGCTGGCGGAGTGGACGACAAGAACAGCGCTTGCAAACAAGCTCTCCATTCTTTCGCGTAAAGGGTTGAGAGCTTTTTTGTTAACTACCAAAAATTACGAGTTTAAACGAAGTAATTTTTGTGTCAGTTAACAATCCGCCTTGGGCGGGTTGTTGTCAAAATTGGACCCATATTTCTGGAATTGTATAAATCTAGAAACATGGGTCCAATAACTGGCCCAGTAGCGTCCGAGGAGACGATCATGGCGAGCCCGCAGGCGGAAGCAGTCGCGTTCCTGGAAAGGCAGGCCGAGAGCAGGGGGGTGCGGCCAAGTGAGTGCACGATCAGGGCGGTTCCTCTCACCGCGGCCGACGACGGACCGGGACAGATCCGGGTGCTGCTCATGAAGGACGGCGCGACCGTCGCCGAGACGACGGCCGTTTGTGTCATCACCGACCGGTGGTGATGAGCACACCACAAACAGTAGAGTGTGGCTACGGGCGCGAGCCCAGAGCCACCTCGAATCATCCGACGCGGAGTACCCCTCCGCGTCGTGTCTGTTTTAATGAGTTGCAAAAAGCTCAAAAACTGCTAGAATAGCGCCACTATGTACATTCTTGGTATTGAATCCTCCTGCGACGACACGTCTGTGGCCCTCCTTAAATGCTCTCCCAAAGGTCATATTATTATTTCCGAAAAAACCATTTCGCAAATTGATATTCATAAAAAATATGGCGGCGTCGTTCCCGAAATTGCCGGGCGCCTGCACGCCGAAAAAATTGTGCCGCTCATTGAGGCAGTACTCGATGGCCAACCAAAACCAGATGCCATAGCCGTCACCTCCGGCCCCGGGCTAGTGACCGGGCTGTTGGTCGGCACGACCGCCGCGCAGACACTCTCCTATGCCACGGGCATTCCCCTCGTCGGCACCAACCACATTGAGGGGCATATCCACTCCGTGGAACTCGCGCCGGATGGGGCCATAGGGAAACCCATCGCCGACTTCCCTGCCCTCTGCCTCGTGGTCAGCGGCGGACACACGGAGCTTATCTTGACGAAAAAACATGGCGACTACCAAATATTGGGCTCTACTAAAGACGACGCCGCCGGAGAATGTTTTGATAAGGTCGCAAAATTACTGGACCTCCCCTACCCGGGCGGCCCGCAAATTTCTAAACTCGCGGGAACCGGAAACCCCGCAGCCATCGGTTTCCCCCGGCCGATGATCAACGAAAAAATAAATTTTTCCGCCAAAGGCGGACCAGCCTTTGGCTGGAGTTTTGCCGGCCTCAAAACCGCCGCGCTCTACTGGCTACGTGACAATTCTGTCATCCTGAGTGAAACGAAGGATCCCTTAAACCTTACAAACGCAAGGGATTCTTCGACTCCGCTTCGCTTCGCTCAGAATGACAAAACAAAAACTAACCTAACCATAAACGATTTTGCCGCCAGCATTGAGCAGGCGATCGTTGATGTCTTGGTCGTAAAAACACTGCGCGCAACTGAAGCCTACAAACCAAAGACGGTCATCTTGGCGGGCGGCGTCGCCGCCAACAAAAAACTCCGCTTGACTCTTGGCGACAAACTCAAACGGTTGGCTCTTACCAGCTACCTCCTACCAGCTACTAGCTACGCCATGGACAACGGCGCCATGATCGCTGCCGCCGGATATTATCATGCTGTACAAAAAAAATTCACTCCGTGGAGTGAACTTGCGGTTGATCCAAACTGGAAAATTGGCGATCCCTAAGCCAACGCTCTTTGTATCGCTTCTCTAAGCTCCGCTGACTCCCTCGCCTGAAACGAAGTTTTTATTTTCTTCTTCCCGTCAACGAGCAAATACACCGGCTGCTCACCCGGAAACTGCCGGAGCACTGTTTTAAGCGCCTCGGCCTTCTCTTTAAGCTCGGTGGTGGTTATGGTTATCTCCACACTGCCCTCGGTAAGAGCCTCCACCACCTCTGGTGCCACATACTGGCGGATAGACGATCCGCCTTTGTTGACAGCCAGTTGCGAAAGCAGGGCTGCCACATTGTCTTTGGTTACTACGTACGCCCGCTCCACAAACAGCTTGTCATCGCCCTCCTCTTCCGAGGTGCGGCCCACCACGCTCACCGACCGCCCTTCCACCCAGACATCCTTTGTTGTTTCGTAGGTGCGCGGAAAAACCAAAAGCTCCAAACTGCCAGTAACATCCTGAATAGTCACAAACATCATCGCCTGCCCGGCGCGGGTAATTTTTTTCTTGGTACTTTCAATAACACCGCCCACTACCACCCACTGCTTGCGGCCCTGGGCGGGCAGGTCATTCACCGTGGTCAAAACGGACTCTAGCACTTTCTGAAAATGAGCGAACGGATGCGCGGTCACATAGAGCCCGAGCAGCTCTTTCTCCCAGGTCAATTTTTCTTCAGGGGTTGCCGGCAGGGCTGGCGCCAGCCGCACTTTCGTTCGCGTATCAATGGCGCTGCCGCTAAACAGGGAGTGCTGCTTGGTATCTTTCTCTTCCTGCCCCGATCGGACAAAAGATAATATGGTTTCAATATTCCTCAGGAGCACCGCCCGATCATGCCCGAGGCTATCCAGCGCCCCGCACATAATAAGGCTTTCCAGAGACTTTTTGTTCAAATCTTTATCGTTGACACGCGACAAAAAATCTTCCAGAATCCTATACTGTCCATTTTCTTTGCGTTCGCGATAAATAACATCGGCAATATGCTCGCCAAGATTTTTAATACCATTCAAACCAAACCGAATATGCGCGGGTTGGCTTTCAGCCGCAGGTATCATGGCAAAACTCTTAAAGCTCTGATTGATATCTGGCGGCAACACCTGAATACCCATGCGGGCGCACTCATGGATAATTGGCGGCACTTTATCAATATCGCCGCTCTCGGCGATCAAGACCGCGGTCATATACTGAATTGGAAAATTTGCCTTGAGATAGGCGGTTTGATAAGCGACAACGCCATAGCTGGCCGCGTGCGCTTTGTTAAAACCATACGCCGCGAACGGCTCAATCAGTTCCCATAGCCTATGAATCTTAATTTCCGGCACATGCCCAAATTCACGGCAGCCTTTAAAAAATTTCTCTTTTTGCTTGGCCATTTCTTCTGGTATTTTCTTGCCCATCGCTTTGCGAAACTTATCCGCCTCTTCCCAATTGTAGCCAGCCAGATGAATGGCCGTTAAGAGCACGTCGTCCTGGTACACAATGAGCCCGAGCGACTGATCAAGATACTCTTTCATTCGCGGATCAAGGTATTCAATCATCTCCGGGTTGTTCTTGCGTCGGATATACTCCGGGATAGACTCCATGGGGCCGGGGCGGAACAGCGCCACCATGGCCATAATGTCAAAAATACTATTTGGCTTGAGCTCTTTGAGATAGCGCGTCATGCCCGACCCGGCCATCTGAAACACGCCGACGGTTTCACCGCGGGCGAGCATGTCATAGGTTTTTTTGTCGTCCCACGGATCAAGATTATAAATATCAATTTTCTTACCCGTTGTTTTCTCCACAATTTCTACCGCGTGCCCCAAGATAGAAAGGTTGCGGATGCCTAAAAAATCCATTTTCAAAAGCCCGGCCGCCTCCACCGCGTGCATTTCATATTGGGTGACAATCTTCTCCCCGCCCGATTCATATTGAACTGGTGTAAAATCAGTCAAAGGCGTTGGCGCGATCACCACTCCGGCCGCATGAATAGAAGTGTGACGAGCACACCCTTCTATTTTTTGGGCCAAATCAATCAATTGTTTGACCTGCGGGTTCGTGGTGTAGAGTGTCTTCAATTCCGGTTCTAAATCCAGAGCTTTCGCGATCGTCATCTGGAACCCCTGGGCGCCAAAAGGAATAAGTTTTGAAACATGATCACAAAAAGTGTAACTTAAACCCAGCGCCCGGCCCACATCGCGAATACTCCCGCGCGCCGCCATTGTCCCAAATGTAATAATCTGCGCCACCTTATCCGCACCGTACTTCTTGGTAACATACGCGATCATCTCATCGCGCCGATCGTCGGCAAAGTCCGCGTCAACATCCGGCGGGCTGGGGCGAAAAAGTGTCAAAAAACGCTCAAAAGGCAATTTAAAATAAAGTGGGTTCACCGTTGTGATGCCCATAGCATAAGCGACAATTGATCCCGCCGCCGACCCACGCGTAGTTTCAATAATTCCGTGCGCTCGCGCGTAACCGACATAGTCGGAAACAATCAAAAAATATGGTGAGTAGCCTTTTTTAGCGATAATATCCAATTCATAATCAGCGCGCGCTTGTATCTCTGGGGTAATTTTAGTTAATACCGACAAGCGCCGGCATACTTCATCTTTTAAATGTTCATCAGCCGATTTGCCCGTGGGCATTTCAATGGCCGCAAAATGCCACTGATTAAGTTCTAACTTCAAATCAACTCTCTCGGCAATTTTGGCAGTATTGCTAAGCGCTTCCGGCAGATGCCTAAACCGGCTCACAATTTCACTTTCCGTAGCCAGAGAAAAATCCACCGCCGCGCTGGTCGGGCGATTCGGCTCATCCAGCGTCCGGCCGTCGCGAATGCAGGTCAAAATATCCTGCGCCTCCGCATCGTCGGGGTGAAGGTAATGCACATCTCGAGTGACCACCAGTGGAATAGCGAGCTGCCTCCCCAGTTCCGCCAGCTGTGTATTCACTTCCATCTGTCCGGACAAATCGGGTAAATCGCCCAGTTCCAGAAAAAAATTATCTGCACCAAATATATCGCGATACTCCAGCGCTGCCTGTTTAGCTTTTTCAAAATTATTTTCTTTCCTCAAAAGAGACGGGATTTCGCCATCAATACAGCCAGACATTCCAATGAGCCCGGCGCTGTGTTGCCGAAGCATTGTTTTATCAATGAGTGGTTTGCCCCGAAAACCCTCCAGATGGGCCCGCGACACTAAAACAATCAAATTTTTATAACCAACCAAATTGAGAGCCAGCAGCGCCAAATGATATTCCTTGTATTGAGACTGTTCAGCCAAACTCGGAGTGATATACACTTCCACCCCAATGATTGGCTTCATTCCCTCCTTTTGGCAGGCTTCATAAAACTCTATCGCCCCATACAAATTAGCGTGATCAGTCAAAGCCAGGGCTTTAAAACCTTGTTTTTTGGCAGCGCGAACAAGCTCGTCAACCTTGGGCAGGGCATCAAGCAAAGAATAGTGGCTATGAACGTGAAGGTGGACAAAAGACACAGAAAATACTAAACGTCAAATAATAAATGTTCAATGACGAAACGCCCTCTCATTCAGTCGGAATTTAACATTTAGCATTTAATATTCACAGGCGTATCTTACCTGAAGAGCTAGGGGAAATCAATACTAAAAACTCTCGCTTTCCGAGAGTTTTTTATTCTTTATTTTTTAATCTTAAAGCCCTATCGCTTCACCTTCGCCGCCACTTTCTTCATCTTCTTGGCCGTCGCGGTGACTGCCCGATGGACGGCGTCCTTGGCAGCGCTGTTTAGCCGACCAGTGCCGCCATCCATCCATGATTCCGCTTTGCGTGCCACCACTTTTTTGATCAGACCGCCAACGCCACTGCTCGCCAAAGTCATGAGGCCGGAAATGTGTTCCACCTTACCGCGAATATAGTTAATCGCTTCGGTGAGAGCTTGGAGCCGCACCCTGAATTCTTCAACAATCGTATTCGCGTTGCGCAATATCCGCATTACATAATAAAACGTCCAGCACAAAAACACGGTCACCCACAGCACACAAAACGAGATCACCAGATACAAAATGTCCTTTGAAGTTTCAAACATACCGCTCCTTTTAAAAATTAATAAAAATTATTTATGCTCGTGTTTTTTCTAAACGGCGAATTCTTTGCTCCAACAATACCACTTGCCGTTGCAATTTTATCACATCTTTGCTGGCGACATCAACATCTTGCCGAGTACGCTTTTCCAATTTGGCTAACTCCGCCTTTATCTCACCTAATTGATTGGTAATGCTCTCCAGTTCTCGCTCCACATCGCCAAACCTTTGGTCCATTTTGCTCTCTAGACTCTTTAAATCATCCTTGGTGACAAAGTTCTTCAAATCATCCTTCACCACTCCCTGTTCCTGCAAAAAAATCATTAGATCATTGAGAGTAGTCGTTTTCTTTTTCATAGTATAGCTTTTTAAAAACATCTTTACCAAATTCAAATTCCTCAAACACACAGACAGCATACCATACTTTATACTGACTGGACAAATGCCAAGCTATTTCTTTCTCTAAAAATTTATTTTCTCATTTCTGCCCCACACTTCTCTTGAAGCAACTTAATAATATGATTCTCGGCGGTGTCTACCTCCGACGAAGTGAGCGTGCGGTCGCTACTCCCATACGTCAAATGATACGCCAGGCTTTTCTTATCCTCGCCAACTCCCTTACCCTCAAAAACGTCAAACAATTCTACTTCTTTAAGCAACGGGTCGCTCTTCTGGAGCAAGGCAATAATCTCCCCGTGCGTCACCTCTTTCTTAACCAGGAAAGCGACATCGCGAATCACTTCTGGATATAAGGGGCGGTTCTGATGACTAGTTCGCGAAGGCAAACCAGCCATCATCTCGGTAAGAAGGGAAAGATTAATTGAACATGCCCCCATTCGCTCGCTCAACCCAAAAGCGGTGGCGACTCTCGGATGGAGCTCAAACACTACCCCCGCCACTTTTCCCCCGCACAATACAAGAGCCAGACGAGTAGGATGTTCCCACGGCTGAACTTTGTCTACAGGAGCAATCTCCCAAGTCAAATTTAGGCTGTTAAAAATCATTTCTACTGCTCGGCGCGCTTCGCGGAAAGGAGAAGCATCTTTTTTATTTACATACAAAGCCGTAAACCAGGTATCCTGACGTGGTAAAAGCTCATCGCTGTTGTGTTCCACTCGTGGTCCAGATTTGTCGGCGGCAAAAACACTGCCAATCTCAAAAATTTTCAGCTCTTCACGGTTGGCAATAGCGGCGACAGCGTTCTCTAAAAGGTTAGGCAATAAATTCCGCCTAATATAAGGTTTTTCTTTTGAGATAGGGTTGTCTAACTCCAAATATTTATGTATGTCATCCCCCAGTTTAATAATCTGCGCCACGCTCACGAATGAATAATTATACACTTCCGTGTACGCCAATTGTTTGGCTGAAATATCCTGCACTTTTCTTATCAGTGTAAGTAAACCATTCTTGAGGGGAGGGTCAATTGGAAACGTCGGGAGTGTCGCTGTAATTTTTTCATAGCCATAGATACGCACCACTTCTTCCACCACATCTTCCGCCCGACTAATATCTTTAGTCGCCCGCCAGGTCGGAATAGTAACCAAAATCTTTTCCTTCTTTTCTTTCACCCCAAAGCCCAGCCGCGACAAAATATTTGAAATGGTCTTAACCGGAATAGCCACGCCAATTTTTTGCTCAAAAAAACTAATGGGAATGGTAAGCGGCCCGGTAAACAAAGTCGGCCTCCCGACTTCAACCACCTTGCTTGCGACCTTCGCCGTCGGACACAATTCTTGCACCAACATTACTATCCTTTCCAGAGCCAATGAACACAAATTGTGATCAAGGCTCTTTTCAAACCGAACAGATGAATCACTGCGCAGACCCAGGCGAGTGGAGGTCTGGCGAATACTCGCCGCCTCAAAATTCGCGGCTTCAATTATAATGTCCGTGGTGGTATCGCTAATACCGCTATTGAGGCCTCCCATCACGCCAGCGATGGCTACCGCTTTTCCGCCAGCTGGCGGAGCAGCAGCGATAACGAGCATATCTTCCGATAATTTTCGCTCTTTCTCATCCAGCGTCGTCATCCGCTCTCCCGCCGTCGCCTTCCGCACAATAATGGTGTCACCAATAATCTTCCGATCAAAAGCGTGGAGCGGCTGACCCAGATCAAGCATTACAAAATTCGTCGCGTCCACAATGTTGTTGATGGCACGCACGGCGACCGCGGCCAATTTTTCTTTGAGCCAAGCCGGCGACGGTCCCACGGCGACACCGGTCATCGCCACGGCCATATATTTTGGACAAGCGATTTTGTTCTTGACCGTCACACTCAAGTCAACACCGCTCCCCTGTGGTATTTTTTTAGTTTTGTATGGTTCAATGGCGTGATTGGTTAAAACAGCCACTTCACGGGCCAAACCATAATGCCCCCACAGGTCCGGACGGTTAGAGAGTGATTTATTATCAATTTCAAAAATCGCATCATTCAACCCCAATACTTGAGCAAGTGGTTGACCAACGGTGTCATTCCCGCGAAAGCGGGAATCCATCTTCAAATCTATAATCTCTTTGTCACTTCTTTTCGGGAAACGCTCCGTGAGACCAATTTCATCCGCTCCACAAATCATGCCAAACGACTCTACGCCGCGAATTTTCGCCGGCGCTAGTTCCACCAGCTCTCCTTCGCCATGCCATTTTACTTTAGCGCCCACTTTAGCCACCGCCACCAGCATACCGGCAGATACATTAGTGCCACCACAAACAATTTGGACGTTCTCATTCCCCAAATTCACCGAGCATACTTTAAGTTTGTCGGCATTGGGGTGCTTTTCAGCGCTCACCACCTGGCCGACGACAACATTCTCCAGCGCTTGGCCGGTTTCCATAATACCTTCCACTTCAACCGTGCTCATCTTCAATTTCTCCGCCACCTCGCTCGCTGTTACCGAGCTAGGGAGCGCCACATATTTTTTTAACCAGTTATAAGAAATATTCATAGGACTCTAAAACTGTTCAAGAAAACTCATGTCGCCGCTCTCCAAAAGCCGGATATCATCAATGCCATATTTCAACATCACCAAACGCGTCACCCCTAAACCAAAGGCAAAACCCTGGTACTGCGCCGGATCAATGCCGCCTTCTTTCAGAACATGCGGGTGCACCAGGCCAGCGCCAAAAATTTCCAGCCACCCCGAACATTTACAGACGCGGCACCCCTTGCCAGAACAAAGAAAACAGGTCACTTCCCCATTTATCCCCGGCTCCACAAACGGATAAAACTTTGGCCGAACGCGTACTTTGGTCGCGGGGCCGTAGAGATGCCGGGCCACCGCTTCTAAGACGCCTTTCAGATGACTCAAAGTAATATGGGTATCTACCACCAGCCCCTCCAACTGATAAAAAGTATGCTCGTGGCGCACATCGGTTGCCTCGTTACGGAAACATTTCCCCGGGACAACTAGGCGCAGCGGCGCGCCGAATTTTTGCATCGCGCGCACCTGCATCGGCGAGGTATGGGTGCGCATGACCCAATTTTTATGCCCCTTAACATAAAACGTATCTTGCATATCACGAGCCGGGTGGTTTTCCGGAATATTGAGCGCGGTGAAATTATAATAATCACTCTCCAGCTCTGGCCCATCAAGAACCATAAAACCCATAGAGGTAAATAGATCCTCCAAATCACGCTGTACGAGCGTGTTGGGGTGCAAATGCCCGACCGATTTTTTCGGCAAAGCCGGTTGAGTGATATCCACGCGCTCGGTTTCGGCCGCGACTGCCCAGGCAGAACCCTCTAAAACGCCGCGCTTCTCTGCCACAGCCTCCGAGAGTGCTACCTTCAGGTGGTTCAGCTCCTCACCGGCCGTCTTTCGTTCTTCCGGCGAGAGGTCTTTTAGCCCCTTCATCAACTGGGTCAATTCACCATGCGCTCGGCCAAACCACTTGTTCTCCAGCTCATCAAGCTGGGCAACGCTACGAGCCGCCTGAACAGCCGAAAGAGCTTGTTTTTTTAAATTTTCTAAATCCTTGTCCATAATATAATAAACCGCGCTAAAAAATACTGCTCCAAAACGCGCTCAAATCTTTCACCGTCACACCCACCACCAAAAGCATGAGCAAAACAAAACTCACGGTATGAATCATCTGTTCCACATGCGGAGCAATGGGCCGCCCCCGGAGCCAATTCACTATGACAAAGAGCAGCCGACCGCCATCTAGCGCCGGAATAGGCAGGATGTTTAGTACCGCTAAATTGAGCGACAGTAGCGCGGTAAACTGAAGTAGATATGCCAAGCCAAGGCGCGCCACCTCTCCCGTCATCACTGCCACCCCCACCGGTCCGGCCACAGCTCCCCCGACCCCAGCCCCTGTAAAGAGCCCCTTAAACAAATACCCAAAAGCAAATATAATCTCTTTCAAATATACACCGGTTGTAACAACGCCCTGGTAGATAGCCTTAAAGAAAGGATAGCGCGTGAAGCCAACTTCAGTGAGCGCCACGCCAATACCCCCGCGGCCGGAATCGGCATACACGCTGGGATGAATTTTCTTAATGATCTGCTCGCCATTGCGCTCCAGGGTAACGGTGATTTCCTCATCACGATGAGCGTTAATATATTCTTGCAGAGTGGTTAAGCGAGGTTTCTGCAGATCGCCCACCTGTATTATCGTATCACCCAAAATAACACCAGCCGCTTCGGCCGGCTTGCCGGGCAATACCTGCAACACGCGCAGAGTAGTTGGACCGGTAACAGCGGCATCGGGAGCAACCACTGCCGGAAAACCAATCATAAACCCGACCGACAAAAGAATAGTGGCGACCACCACGTTCATTACCACACCAGCCAAGAGTACCATGGCCTTTTGCCACACCTTCTTCGCCACGAAACTGTCCATATCATTTGCTTCGGGGGCCCGCGCGTCTTCTCCTTTAATACGCACAAACCCTCCCAGGGGAATGACGTTGACAGAATAGAGCGTGCCTTCGCCATCGCTTTGTTGCCGCCGCCCTCTACCCCAAACCACCTCAAAATGTTTCAGAGAATTTTTCAAAAAACGAATGCCAAAAAGACGCGGTGGAAAACCAAAGCCAAACTCTTCTACTTTAATTCCCTGTATTCTAGCAACAATAAAATGCCCCCATTCGTGGGAAAGAACCAAAACGGCTAAGACGGCCAAAAAGACTAACAGGGTGAACATATCTCTTGCTATTTACATTCCCTCATTATATACTACACCTACTAAAAAGCCAAGACTGGCTATTTATTCTTAAGTCATTAAAATAGTATGAATCTCACCTCTATTATCATCGCGGTCGTCGCCATCCTCGTCTTGTGGCTCATTCTCACCTACAATGGGCTTATCCGCCTCAAGAACCGCGTGGATGAAGCTACCTCCGACATTGATGTCCAGTTAAAGCGCCGCTACGACCTAATCCCGAACTTGGTAGAAACGGTGAAAGGCTACATGACCCACGAGCGCGAAACTTTGGTCAAGCTAACCGAAGCGCGCACTGCGGCCATGGCCGTGCACGACAACAAAAATGCCACGCTGGCCCAAAAAGAGGCGGCGGAAAATATGCTCTCCGGCACTCTCAAAACGTTGTTTGCTGTTACCGAAAATTATCCTGACCTCAAAGCCAGCCAAAACTTCTTGCAGCTGCAAGGTGAGATCACGGACACCGAAGACAAAATCCAGGCTTCTCGCCGCTTCTACAATGGCAATGTCCGCGACTTCAACACCAAGATACAGGTCTTCCCCACTTCTCTGTTCGCCGGCATGATGCATTTTACCAAATACGACTTCTTTGCCGCCGCTGAAGGTGAACGACAAAATGTGCAGGTGAAATTCTAAAATCTTCAAAAGAACAAACACAAAAATAACAAACACAAATGACCTCCTCCCCGGGTTCCGTCCGCTTCGTCGCGGACTACACCCGGGGTTTCCTGTTCGACGGCATGAGAACCAACACTCAGGCCTTTTTGTTTTTGTAGTTAAATAAGGTGATCGTCTGGGGCTTCTCCTTCTT
>JACRFW010000022.1 GCA_016234265.1 Candidatus Magasanikiibacteriota bacterium | reverse complement strand
TTAAACCAGGTCATCAGATTATAGGCCAGGAGAGAGAGTTCGGCATAGAGGGCATTGGCATCGAATGCGTTGGTCGGCGCCTGGCCAAAGGGATAATCTTCCTTGAGTGTCCGGATGATCCGTTCCATGGCGGCGCGTTCTTGGTAGTACCGGAATACGTTGTAGGGTTCCAGGGTGAGGTTGGTGACAATGACCGAATAAGCATACCGGTCAAGGGTAAAAAGGGTGGTCTGGGCTTCTGCGGTTTCATCGGGCAGCTTTCGTCTTAAGGCAACGAACCGCTCTTGGCTGTCCCATCCGTGAGGCTGGTAGCGGAATGTTGCGACAGAAAAAACAGGGGAGATGCGCGCATACCGTAACGCTCCCAACCGTCTTTTAAGCGCCGGTGTCAGATGGGCGACGATTGCGAAAGTGATGTTTTCCCCCTTTAAATAGTCCACAAAATTGCCATTATAGAATCCGGCGTCGGCCCGGAGGCGTATGCGATGATGATGTGGAAGAAAGTCGAGGACATTCGAGACAAGATCAATCACCCCCGTTGCGGTATGAGCGTTTCCTGGCCGCAGGACGCCGGCGAGGCAGTCTCCCCCATGCGCTTCCGTGATGACCAGGGGATGGTACGATTTCTTTCCTGGATGTCCGGGGTTATATCCTTTCACCGCGCCTTCTTGATTTCCATAGAGTGTATGGGCGGTTGAATCACAGTCAAGCCAGAAGCTCGATGGCGTGGCGGGAAGACAGATGAAATGAGCGCGTAGGTCATCGTGCACAGCGATGTATTGAAACACGCCGTTCGTGCCGAGAAGAGCCGACACCTCGATCTTCTCAAGGCCGAGGATCATCGGGTACATGAGGGCGATGAGAAACTCGCTCAGGGTATAACGATTATTTCTCTGAAAATATGAAATGGCATGACTGAGGAAGGTACGGAAACCCAGACGCCGTAGAAACTGATGGAGGAGATAAATGCCTCCAAAGTGTGAAAGCTGAGCTGATGAAAAAGAAATCCGTATTTTGCTGGCACCATGACGAGGCATACTTACAGCTAACTAAAAGTTAGGTGTAAGTATTATACCGTATTGGCGGAATAATAGCGATCATCAAAGCATACTTGAGTGTTTGGCAAATTTTTCACGCCGGATCTAAGTA
>JACRFW010000021.1 GCA_016234265.1 Candidatus Magasanikiibacteriota bacterium | reverse complement strand
TCAAAATAGGTTCGGATTTGGTAGAATAAACGCACCAGAATTTGACTTTCGGGAATTTGCCCGACGAGATTGGCCGCGCTTCGCGCGGCAAAATCCGTTGGCAAAATTCCTGAAAGTTTAATTCTGGTGGACAGTACAGGGCTCGAACCTGTGACCCTCGCTGTGTAAAAGCGATGCTCTACCAGCTGAGCTAACTGTCCAATAAGTTCGGCTACTATAGCCGAAAAATTTCTTTCCGTCAATTCCCTTTAGGTAGGGTCTTTACGAAATCCGGAATCTCCTTGTACCCATTTTGTTGAAGCCAATACCACCACTCCGCGCCCCAGAGATAAGCGCGAGGAAAACCGGAGCGTTTGGCATATTCAATATTTTCCTGCAGACGCTGTCTGTTCATTGACCGGTATTGCTCGGCTAGTGGCACGCTGGTGATAGGCTTGCCAGGACTCCACGGTTCGCCCTGCAGTTCCATAACAAAAGCGGCGCTTAGACTGCGACCGAGAAGAAGTGCCCGGACAGTGTACCAGCCCGGCGGAAGAAAACGATAAGTAAAATAGCCAAACATTTTATCCCACACCGTGCGATACATCGTGGTACCGAAATAATCCGCGGCCTTGGCCGTTTTCCACCACAAACTCAACTCGCCGCTGTCAGTAGTGATAGTGGGGTGGGTCTGGTCCAGCCGCTTCACCAAAGCTATCTCTTCTTTCAAATCACTAGCGCTAAAGGCATGACACTCGCCAAAATCTAAAAACGGCTCATTCTCCACCTGCCAAAACTCAATACCGCTCCGGGCGCGATAATGCTCAACAGTAGCAGTAATATACTTTAGGAGTGCCGCCCGGTTTTCGACTGATGGCAGGTTCTTGGCCCACTTCGGCTCATGGCACTCGGGCCAGCGCGGAGTTTTCTGGCCGATAGCGAGCACAACCTTGGCCCCTGCGTCCGCCGCCCGATTCACATACCAATCCAAATCACTAAAATTATACTGTCCGCGCTTGGCTTCAACAGACTCCCAGTGGGCCGGAAGCCTAATGTAGCGAAACCCCCAATCGCGTATCAACCCCTCAAAATATGCTTTACCGGCGTCAACACCAAGGTAACGAGCATAAACCGGATCAAAACTAACGCCGTATGTTTGGCTGGCGCCGCGTCCCCAATTCAAAAACAAACTGGCATAAAAAATCACTAACAATAACAAAAGCCCCCCACCAATCAGAATAATTTTTTTATACCGCAATTTCCGCATAGAAACTACACCAGTACCAAACCAAGCCCAAACGCAATCAAGGCAACCGCCGCGATTTCTTGAATTATTTCTCCGCGAACATACTTTTCCCGAAAAACTCCCGGTGTGAACTTAGAGAGTACAGCAATTAGAATCACCAAAAATCCGAACTGGACACCGGCTAAGGCATTTACCACCGCCACACTGCCAAGTGACACCGCATATTGAACCAGCACCACTCCCACCGCGCCAAGTAACTTATCGGCCAACACCGCTATGCGCGCTGTTATAGGCCTCCTGGCACCCTGTGGACGTTTTTGGCGCCATAATGCCTCACGCACCACGGGGTGGGCCAACAACAACACACCGCAAAGCCCCACACTGCTCCAAATCCAGACAAAACCGCTATAAAACCCCACCACGCCATAAAGATATTTTGATAACACCTGAAACACGGCGGCAAAAAACCCAGCTACTATTCCCCACCAAAACCCCCGGTGCCAGCCATGATGACGCGGGCTATTTTCAAAAGAAATAATAAGCGAACCAACAATAAGCAGCGCTATTGCCGCCCCCTGTCGGACAGTAACCTGTTCAAAAAGAAAAGTCCGACTGAATACTAACACAAAACTGGGCACCACCGCGCCAATGAACGGGCCAATATGGCTGGCCTCGCTCTCGGCCACTGCGTGGTACAGAGCCCACAATGTCAAGGCAAAACAAAGCCCGGCCACGAACGCCAAGACCCATTGCAGTGGCAGTAAAAATGGTTTCACTCCAAACGGCACGAGTAGCCAAAGGGGAACAAGAAAAACTGTGGAATAAAAAACAAACAGAATCGGACGCATTTTTTGCTCCGACAGAATGTATTTATCCAAAATGGTGACGACGGCCAAACAGAGATAGCCGCTAACGGCAATAATAAACCACATATAATCTGGGTATAGTATAACACAAAAAGACTCCCCCGCGTATGTGAGAGAGTCTTTTATTTATTAGTCTTTCGTCCTTGCTCTCATCAAATCATTTCGTACTTTCGTATCGTTTCGTAGTTCGTTTTTATTAGGACTCATCAGCCCCGATTTAATCGGGAGAGACTGGGTTACCGGAGGGGGCGAGCATTGTCAGCTGTTCATCACAGCCGACTGTGCATTCGCCCGCCTCCGGGTGTCAGGTAGCGCGCGTTACGCCTAGGTGGTGGCGGTGGGGGCGCTCGGGAGAGCGGCGGGGAGCTGTTCCTCCTGGATGGGGAGAAGACACCCCGCGAAGGCCCCCACGTCCGACGCGGCCATCATCTTCACCACGGTGAAGACCGGGTGGCCGTACTCCTCGCTCAGCCGCAGGAACACGATGACCGAGGCCGCCACGGGCTTGCCGCTCATGTCCCCGAGCCCAGGCGCGCGGAACAGTTCCGCCTCGTCGCCCTCCAGGTGCATCGCGTAGTTCTCAGGCTTGCGCCGGGAGCGGCCGTACTGGCCGTTGACCAGCCGCCCCCGCACGATCTCCCGCAACCCCTCCAGGTCGCCATCGAAGTGCGTCGCCTCCGGGTCGCCCTCCATCGTGAGGTTCCTCTGCTGAACCATCCCGCTGATCCGAACGGTGATCATTTCGGCGCTCTCCTCAGGTTGTTCCTTCTGCTCACTATAGAGCAGAAGGCCCCGCTCCGCTGCCACTGCTGCTGCCAGACAAGTAAACCGCCTTTTCAAAGCAACTTGCTTGTCTGGCGTAGCGCCAGCCTATCTACCTGACCTGATTTGTAAAGAACAACTTCTCATTAAAAAACCCCGAGAGTTTGGTCTCGAGGCTCTTACAAACGAAAGTATCTTATCTATCTTCGTTTATATTCACCCCGAAACGCGTATGGGCGTACAATAATGGCCAAATCCAAAATAAAGGTCTTCATTACCTTATTGGACCAGCAGAGATTGTGGGAGTGATTTAACGACATAATAGTATATCTACTTAGACTACTGGTCTTTGGGGAAAGGGTCAACGCAGTTATCCACACCCCTTCGCCAAAGGCTTCGGGGTGCAAGGCAGGGTCACCTAGCTCTGATCTTTTTCACTTCTTTATACACAGCCTCTATTTTGGCCAGATATTGGGCTAAATTATGATTTTTACGCACTAATTCCCGACCCGTGGCCACTATATAGTCTACCTGGCCTTGGGGGGCCTCCATGGCCTCTTGAATGGCCCGAGCGAGGTCTCTCGGGTCTTCTGGCCGGGCCAAGAATCCGGTTTTGCCATTCTGAACGAGCTCGGGGTTGCCGCCGCGGTCGCTCGCCACCACCAGCCGCCCATGAGCCAGTGCTTCCAAAATAGTGAGCGAACAAAGGTCATAAAAAATTGACGGTGACACTACCACCCGCGCTTCGGCCAAAAGTTTTTCCCGAGATCTTTCATCCACCCAGCCTCGGCGTTCTACGTGCGTTAAATTATTTTTGCTAATAAACTTGTCTACCCACGGCGCCTCGGGCCCGTCGCCCGCCACCACTACTTGATACTCCCTCAAATCTTTTATCGCGCGCATAAATACCCTGATTCCTTTTTCTACATGCAACCGCCCGAGGAAAACAATCTTGTTCCCCGGTGGAGAAATATTTTTTGGCAACTCGCACGGATTTAACACTACGCTTAATTTTTCAGACGGGAAACCATACTCCAGTAATTTATTTTTCATAAACTCACTCGGACAAATGAAATGATTGATCGCTTGCCAGATACCATGAGAACGATAATAGCGCGCTTCCAATGCTCCGACTACGCTCGCGCTAAAACTATTATTCACACAGCGATAGCGTACACAGTTTAAAAGTGAATTGCCGAGTTTTTTCTCCGCCATCGTTTCGCCCAAAAGAAAATTGTGATTGGGCACCAGCGGAAACATATCATGCACCGTGAGTGCCGTCGGCACGCCCAGATTTTTCAAAGTTAAAAATGTGCTCGCCGAGAGTTCGCGATACGCGTTATGAATATGTGCCACGTCCGGCCGGATATCTTTTACGAGCTGTGTAAGGTTGGCAACAACCTCGGACGAAGAAAACATCCGTCGGGTGGCGCGCCAACGCTCAACGAAACTTGTCGCCCGAAGCGACACCGGACTGACAAAATATTTTTCATAGGCCGATGGCATGTTCCCTGGCCGGCGCAGGGAAAATTCCGCTACCGTGTGCCCGCGCTGGCGGAGCCCGTTGATTGTTTCAAAAAAAACCGTATCCGAGCCGCCTTGCACGGAAAAATTTTTATTGATCTGGAGAATTTTCATATTATTTTTTTAGAGCGACTGCGACCAAATTCCGTCCGCCTTTGCTATCGCTCCACTTGCCGGCAAAATAATCCATACGCTCAACCACGAAACCAGTCTGAGTAAGCAAACCAGTCAGTTCCTCCGGAGTAAAATGGTGATAATAGCGCTCTGCCATCACCTCTCCCTGTTGATTCTTCCAGGGAATAAGAAAATCTTGCTCACCGATTTGTTTCCATTCCTTCTTTTTTTCTTTCGCCCAGTCACTGCCCAGATTCCACACCAGCATCACCAATTTGCCTCCGGGTTTTAATTCGCGAAATGTTTTTGCCAGCAACTTCTGACGGCTTGTTTCATCCGGCAGATGAAAAAACGACGCAATCATGAAAACCAGATCAAAGTAGCCGGGAGGGAACTTTTTCTCACGCGCCGCTGTGGAATAAAAATGAGCCCGTCCGGCTTTGATAAGTTTAGAATATTGTCGCCGCGCTATTTTCAAAAGCTCAATGCTTTGATCAATTCCAAAATACTCCACCGGCCGATTTTTGAGCATCATCAGAAGGCGTCCCGCCCCGCAGCCCCAATCCAAAATCCGTTGACCGTTTTTGATAAGTGCGCTAAACTGGTCAAACTCTGGCCACGCGCGGCTCCGCGTGGTCGCGAAATGCTTGGCAATTTTATTGTAATCATCGCGCGTCTTTTGTACAATGTCCATAGGTTTTACCATCCTCCTCCCCCTATGAGGGGGAGGACAGAGGAGGGGGTTTAGTTCATTATGACTCTCACCGAAAAAATAATTCTTGCCGCCGTGAAACACCTCCCCAAAACCGAGGAGCAATTTAACGCGCTAAAAAGAGCGGTCGTACTGCGAGCCAAAGAGCCGGCTTTACCCACAAAAACCAACTTGCTTTCAGCATATCACAGATTACTAGCCAAGAAAAGGATTGTCCGAACCCCCGCCCTAGAGAAACTTCTTACCCGTCGCGCTGTGCGCTCGCTCTCGGGCGTGGCTATTGTCACCTCGCTCGTAAAACCCTACCCCTGCCCGGGCGAGTGCGTCTATTGCCCGCTGGATGAGCGCATGCCCAAAAGCTATTTGTCCGAAGAGCCGGCGGCCATGCGCGCGCTCACGCTCAAGTTTGATCCTTATGAGCAAATGGCGCGGCGCATTGAAGCGCTGGAAAACAACGGCCACCCCACGGACAAAATTGAATTTATTCTGAAAGGCGGCACTTGGAACTCGTACCCACTTAGCTATCAATATTGGTTTATTTTAAAAACGTTTGAAGCGTGCAACACGTGTGATCAAAAAAATCCAAAACTAACAAAATTAACTGAAACATCTCCGCTCGCGGAACTAAAAAAGGCGCTCGCCCGCGAACAACGAAAAAATGAAACGGCCAAACATCGTATCATCGGCCTCACGCTAGAAACACGGCCAGATTTTATCAACTACCACACCATCTGGCAGATGCGCGAACAAGGCTGTACGCGCCTGGAAGTGGGCGTGCAACACACCGACGACAAAATCATGGCGCTCACCAAGCGCGGCCACACTATTGAGCAGGCCCGCGAGGCCACCGAGCTTCTCCGCAACTACGGTTTCAAAGTGGATTTTCACCTCATGCCGCAGCTGCCCGGCGCTACGCCAAAGGAAGACTTGCAGATGATGGAAAGTGTTTTTACCGACCCGGGACTGAAACCAGACATGATCAAGATCTACCCTTGCTCGGTGGTAAAAGATTCCGAACTCTACGACTGGTTTGTGGCGGGTAAACACCAGGCCTATCCGACACGCAATTTAATTGACATCATCAAAACCTTCAAAACTCATATCCCCCGCTACGCGCGCGTCTCACGGCTTATTCGCGACATTCCAGGACAATATATTGAAAACGGCAACATGGTCACCAACTTGCGCCAGGTTATTGAAATGGAAATGAAACGCGATAGTTTGGTCTGTAAATGTTTACGCTGCCGAGAGATTGGGCATGTGAAAACGGACGACTGGACGGCGAAAGAGCTGAAGCCAGTCTTATTTATTGACAAATACGACACACGCGGCGGCACGGAATATTTTTTGAGCTACGAAGACAAACTACGCCGCGTGGTCTTTGCCTTTTGCCGTCTCCGCCTTGTTGACAAACCAATTATCCACCCCAACAAAAAATTAAATTCCTACTCCGCTTATATCCGCGAGCTCCACACCTATGGCCAACTGGTGCGCATTGGCAAAAAGCACGAGGCTTCCAGCCAACACAAGGGCCTCGGGAAAAAATTGGTGGCCTTGGCAGAAAAAATAACAAAAAAACACGGCCTTAAAAAATTGGCCGTGATCTCTGGCGTTGGCGTACGCGATTATTACCGCAAGTGGGGCTACCGGCTGGAAAAGACGTATATGGTGAAAAATACCCAACCCTAACAAAAAATTTTAATTTTGGAAGAAGCTCCGGGCCGAACGCACGACCGCAACATTTTTGGCACCAGCCGAATACACATCATGGACAACAGTCTCATCAATGCCGCCAATCGCGAGCCACGGAATCATTATTTCGTCGGCCACATGGCGCACCAAGGCGAGCCCCACCGCCTGGCGGTCTGGCTTGGTCGGTGTGGCATACACCGGACCGATGCTCACATAGTCGGCGCCGTCGGCCACCGCTTCACGGATCTGCTCTATAGAGTGACTAGAGCGCCCGACAATTTTGTTGCTACCCAACAGCTGACGCACCGGAGCGACTTTGCCATCTTCTTGGCCAATATGCACGCCGGCCACCGGCAACTCCGCCGCGATTTCCGGATAATCATTAATTATCAGAAGCGTCTGATCTTTGCTGGTTTTATTTTTCTCGGTAATAACCGTACTTAAATGTTTGGCTTTTTGAAACACCTCATCGCGTGAACTCTTTTTGTCGCGAAATTGTATCATTTGCGCGCCGTGGTCAACGAGCCACAAAATTTCCCCCACGCTCTCCGAGAGCGGGTACACAACCCCCTTCTCAAAATACCGCCGCAGATAGTAGTGGGGCGTAGCCTGGAGTAATTCTTTTTCTAAAACATAGATGGCGTAGCGCGAACGCTTGACGAGCTCGGTCGCCTGGACAGCATAAATCTTGGAAAATTCTTCCAAAATACGAAGCGACTCGGCGATACGACCAACACCGGCGCGGATCATCCCCCAGGCAGTGGAACGATTAGCTTCACTCTCGGTTACTTTGACCTCGTGCTCTTTGGCCCGCGCGCGAGCCCCAATCAGCCTAGCGGGGCCAAACCAGGCGCTGATATCCTGCACATCATGCCGAATAGCCTTTATTTCCTCAAAAACGTCCGCTTGGGCGGTAATGTAACGGGCGATCTCGTCCAGCATCCGCAAACCCTCGCTGGTACGCTCTAAATTACTGTCAATAATGGCAAAATCACTGTTCATACCGATAGTTGCTTTAATGATATGGTGATGGTATCATAGCTCTGTATTTTTTGTACATATGTATACTCATTCTCTTAAAGACTTTGACTCGGATATTCTCGCGAGCATCAAGCGCGAACAAGACCGGCAAGAAACCGGCCTGGAAATGATCCCCTCGGAAAATTTTGTCTCCCCGGCCGTGCTCCAAGCCCTCGGCTCTATTCTCACCAACAAATATTCCGAAGGCTACGCCGGCAAACGCTACTACGGCGGCTGTGAATTTATTGATGAAGTGGAAACGCTCGCCATCAGCCGAGCCAAACAGCTCTTTGGCGCCGAACATGTGAATGTCCAGCCGCTCTCGGGCGCCCCGGCGAACGTGGCCGTCTATTTTGGGCTCCTCAAACCCGGCGACACTATTCTTGGTATGGACCTCTCCCACGGCGGGCATCTCACTCACGGACACCCGGTGACCTACATGGCGCAAATTTTCAACTTTGTCCGCTATAAAACCAATGCCGAGGGAAAAATTGATTTAGATAACTTGCGGCAGATGGCGCTTGACCACAAACCAAAAATGATTTTGGTCGGCTACTCGGCCTACTCCCGCGAAATTGAATACGAAAAAATAAAAGCGATCGCCGACGAAGTGGGGGCCATCACCATGGCCGATATCGCGCACATCGCCGGGCTCATCGCCGGCGGACAAATGAATAACCCCGTGCCACTCTTTGATGTGGTCACTACCACCACCCACAAAACTCTGCGCGGCCCCCGCGGGGGCATGATTATGTGCCAAGAAAAATGGGCTAAAGCGATTGACAAGGCTGTTTTCCCCGGTTTTCAGGGCGGCCCGCACGAAAACAACATCGCGGCCAAAGCGGTGGCCTTCAAAGAGGCGCTGCAGCCGGAATTTAAAGACTACGCCAAACAAATTAAAAAGAATGCCAAAGCGCTGGAGGCGGTATTCAACGCCAAAGGCTACCAACTCTGCTTTGGGGGCACCGACAATCACCTCTTGCTGATCAATGTCTTTGAAAGCAAAGGTATTACCGGCAAAGAAGCCCAAATTGCCCTGGATAAAGCCGGCATTACGGTGAACAAAAATATGATTCCCGACGACCCGCGCGCGCCGATGGACCCCAGCGGCATCCGTCTGGGTACGCCAGCCTTAACGACGAGGGGAATGAAAGAAGCCGAAATGAAACAAGTGGGAGACTGGATTAACCAAGCAATTATAAACGCCAAAGACGACGCCAAACTCGCGAATATTAAGACCGAAGTGAAAGAGCTTACCAAAAAATTTCCGCTCTACCCGACACTGAACTACTAGCGGCTACTTATTTGACATTAAATACGTTTTGCCAGTTACTTTTACCCCCAAATTCCTCAACTTTATCTTCAAACTGCCTTTCCCATCATCCGTCAGTAGGACAAAATTATCTTTTTTGCCCAGCATCACACCGACGCGCGAGGTGCCGTTGGCATTAATATAACCATCCCTTTTGGCGAGTACGGCCGCTTCGTGCTTGGCCCATTCATGGGCATCATCAAATCGCTTCTGCGCGTCAAACCCATAACGGCTGGGGTTCGCCTCCAGCTGACGGGCGATCAGAGCCGTAACGCTGTTGGATCCCCGGCCCGGCGCCACCAACACATTCTTCAGCGTCGTTTCAATTTCAACCCCGCCCTCCAGTTGGGCATTAATGGTGCGCATCGCGCTGGGGTCGCCCCCGGCTCCGGCCAAAAGGCGATCTACCACCGTTATCTTCTCTGCCACTCCGCCGGAAGAAGCTGTATTTATTTTATCAATCGCCTCCGGACTTAATCCCTGTCCAATCCATTCCGTTCTTTTCAGCGGGGAAAATGGGGCAACAAGAACTTCCAGTTGCGAACTATCAAAATCCTCCATACGATCTACCGGTTGCTGCGCGTCGGCGATTTTGAACTTCACCAAATTAACATCAAGCGTTTTGCCATCACGAGCTAGTAAATTTTTCAATTCAACAAATGTCAGATCCTCCACATTATGCACCTTGTGCCCAGACCCCGCAAATGACTGCAACACTTTTTCCTTCACGTCCACCGACACACTCTTCAAAAGTTCGTCCAGTTTCTCTTCTATCTTCAGCTCCTGGCGATGCTCGGCCATCTCGCCGCCCAGAAAGCCCAAGCCGCCGCCAAGAACCGCGCCGGCAGCCAAGCCCACCCACCGCCGCCACCGGCCGACATCCTTATTAATTTTCTGTATGCTGGCGCTGGCGTGTTTTATGACCTCCTGACGTTGACCTCTTAACGCTTCCAGTAACGCCTGGCTCTCCTCTGCCTCCAAGATTATCCGGTCGCTCTCGCGGATAACGGCGTCAGCCTTGGTGAGGAGAATAGATTTTCGCGCCTCCGGCTGCAGGGCAGTAAATAACTCAACTTGGGCTTTTAATTTGCCGACAGATTGCTTCAAACCACTTAATGATGCTTCGCCCTTATAGTGGCTGATAATACTGCTTGTTGCCATCATCATCCGATTAATTTCCGCCTCAACTTGTTTCTCTTTAGCCGCGCGGTCGCGGGCTTCACCCATCTTAAAGCCAGCCACACCCCCGCCCAGCGCACCCATACCGGCACGTACACCAACACTAACTCCAGACGCACAAGCCACAGCCACAGTCGTGCCCACGGCTATCGGAGCCAAATACCCAGCCACCTTTTCAATTTTTGATTTTTTGGTATCGCCTTTCGCGGCGGCAAACAGTTGGCCACTCTTGGCTTCTTGCAGTTTTTTCAAAATCTCAATCGCGACCGGCGTTGCTTCGGCGCCGGCAATTAGTCTCTTTAATTCCGGGTCAGTTTCACGGAGATTGCCTAAACCGGCTATGAGACCCTCCAATTCCCTGGCCTGTGCCTCGTCCACTTCGCCGGCGTCTTTCAGTTTTTCCGCCGTCTTAAGCAGTGTTTCTTGAACAATCATCCTATTGACATCGGCGTTACCAGCCGATGCTTCCCGGATGGCCTGGCTCAATACCAAGGACATGGAAGTTTCGTCGCCTTGCCATTTTTCCACCAATTCGCCGATAATCCGGGCTTTCTTTTTCTCAATCAAATCGTTCATCCGGCGCTGTGCCCTATTCTCGCCCTCGTCGGTGACGCCTTCTTCGCGTCGCTTTTTGATAAAGCCCTGAAAAAAACGCGAAACCACGCCGCCGGTCGCCACACCGGCGCCGATGGCCGCCGCGCCGCCCAAGACCGCGCCGAAACCGGTGGCCGCTACGGCGGTAATGCCGCCGACAATCGCCGCTTTCTTGGCGATACCTTCCCAATTGATTTTTAGTTTTTCCAGAGTGGAAATCTCCGCCACCGCTTGTTGGCGCGTTTCCGCGTCCACGCGATCCTGAATAACGTTCAAAACAAGCTTATACAAACCTTCCTTCCACTTACCGCGAAATTGCTCCAGAGTGAGGCCTTGTTTTGCCAGCGCTATTTCTAATTCTATCTCCAGTTCTGAACTCACCCCCTTCACACTGACGTTTCCAATCCTTCTTTCCAAAAGATCATGACAAATATTTTTGGCTAGTGGCTGATCTCCGGAAATAATCGCCGCAAATAGCTTGTCCGCTTCACCGCTTTCCTTAAGAATTTTCTTCACCAAGGGCTCCGGAATGTCTATCACGGCTTTCCTGTGCGGTTCAAATTCTTTTTTTCCGCCGCCGCGCAACCGCCGAGTATCAATCACAGAGGTTTCCAAGTGACTGGCGCCGACTTTAGGCTCGGGCTCGGCCGGCGGCGGTTCCTCAGAAGGCGGCTCGGCCGCCGACTCTTCGGCGGGTGGCTCAGCCACGGCTCGCACCGCCGCTTCTTCCTCCGGGGACAGCGCTCTTTCTTCAATTTCCATTTCACCTTCTGACGCATGAATATCTTCTTCGCTCTTTATGATGTCCTCTTCCGCCACCTCTTCAAGATGAGCTTTCTGTTCTAAAATATAAGCAATATCGCCTTTGAGGGCGTTAAGCGAAAGCCGTAATTCTTCAATTTGTTCACGAAATGTATCAAAATCAACCTTGCTGAGCTCATCTTTTGCCTGTCGTACCTTGAAAAGATCGTTCTCCAACTCGTAGACTTCTTTCTTAAGATCTTCGTCCCACAAAATACGCAGTTCTTCTGTCATTTCCTTAATCTTTCTTTCAAGCTCAGCAACCCCCTCTTCCCGCTCTTTCCGAATTGCTTCATCAACCAGATGATCAATATTTTCTACTTCTTCTTTCGGAGCATCCGGCACCGCGCGCAAACGCCTTGTCTCTTCTTCCGGTCCGGATAAACCATCAGAAGTTGTTTTTAGTCTAGCAGGGCTCATAGCCATCAAAAAGTAAGCATTAAATTAACGCAATCGTTTTATTTTTTTCAAAACACCCTGCACCTTGGCGCGATCAAGCGCGGCAAGAATCTCTTTGTGCAGAGCCGCGCGTTTTTTCCGCAAAACGGTTAATCGTTTCAAAATACCCTCGTAATCCTTTACGAGTTCGCGCTGAACGCGCTCCAAACGCGATTTTCGCGCTGTGCCAGTTTGCGCCATAGTTATGAACGGGCTAAAATTTTCCGGCAGTCTTCGGCAAATTTTTTTAAAACCGATTGAACAGTGGCATCAAACTGCGGCACGGCTTGTCTCCAAAAAGTCTGCCAAACGGTGGGCGAACTCTCCTCCGCGGAAACCATGCCACTAAACTTCTCTGCCTGCTCTTTGTCTAGTTTTGGCAAAAGCTCCAGCCCCAAACGATATTCGGCCTCAGCCGCCAGCTGCGGCACGTAGACTTGCCTGTTAGCTTCAGACAGTTTGCCTAGTCCGCTGTCTTGCAAAACTTCCATAATATAATTTTCCAAAAAAGAAAATCCTGGTTTGGCCATAGGAAATAAAATTAAAAATGATAGAAAATAGCCATGACTGTACTGTAGCACAAAACACCATAGCACACCAGTGGACTGTTCGCCCTGCCCCCTGTCACCCATTCTGCTACGAGATCTCCCTCACCTCTACCAGATTAACATTTCCCGCCTGGCCAACCGGCTCTCCGGCCACGATTATCATCTTATCGCCCTTCCGGGCAATTTTGTGGTGTTTGATGTAGTCAATGGAGCGCTCTACGAGCTCCTCAATGGACTGGCACTGAAGCATCATAAATGGTTTCACTCCCCAAGAAAGATTGAGCTGACGCCACGAAGCCGGGGTGCTGGTGGCAACCAGAATCGGGAGCGACGGCCTGACATGGCTAATGAGTCGGCCGGTTTCGCCAGAAATTGAGGCCGCCAAAATCAATTTGGCGCTCAGCTCATCGGCAAGAAGCCGCGACATGTCGGCAATGGCCAAATCAAGCGACACCCCCTTATGATGAGCGGGCAAATCGGTGTCGTCATAGCTGGAGCGCTCCGTGGTGACAATAATATCCGCCATGGTTTCAACCGCGAGCACCGGAAACTCCCCGCTCGCCGTTTCATTGGTCAAAAGTAGCGCGTCGGCGTGATCAATGACAGCGTTCGCTACGTCGGACACTTCCGCGCGCGTGGGGCGGCGGCTGGTCTGCATGGAATTAAGCATCTGGGTGGCTACAATCACCGGCTTCGCCAGCGCGTTCGCGGCGTCAATAATTCTTTTTTGGACCAAGGGCACCTGCGCCGCCGGCAACTCCAGGCCCAAATCGCCGCGCGCCACCATGATGCCATCGGCCGCATCCAAAATTTCGGTTAAATTCTCTACCGCCACCCGCCGTTCAATTTTGGCAATGATAAAAATCGGCTGGGCGCGGGTCAGGCCTTCTTCTTTCAAATACTGCTGAATAAGAAACCGAACATCCAAAATATCTTTGGCGCTGCTGACAAATGACAGCCCGACCATATCCACTTCGCTTTTGACGCCAAAACGCAGGTCTGCCCGGTCTTTCTCGCTCAGAGCCGGAATCTCTAATACGCTATCCGGCAAATTAATTCCTTTATGAGATGTCACCACGCCCCCCTGCGCGACGCTGCCCGTTATCTGCGAGCCGGTCACCGCCGTGACGCTAAGTTCAACCCGGCCGTCATCAATGAGAACGCGCTCACCCGGCTTGACGAAACGGTGCAACTCCGGATAGTCAACCGGCCAGTCGCCGCCGGCATATGTAGTCAAAGCAGTATTCAAAGTAACAGTATCGCCCTCTTTAATCGCGACCCCTTCGGCGGGCATGGCGCCCAGGCGGATGCGCGGCCCCTGCAGGTCTTGAAGAATGGCCAGGGGCTCGCCGGTTTTTTCTTCAACCGCGCGAACAGTGTTGAGAAGTTTTCCGTTGCTCTCGTGCGTGCCGTGCGCAAAATTCAGCCGGGCGAAATTCATCCCGGCTTTGACCATTTTCTCCAGCACCAGCGGGTCCGCGCAGGAGGGGCCGATGGTGGCGCCGATTTTGGTGTGTTTAAACATACCTTTACCTTATTTTTGACTCGGCCTGGACGACTGCAGCATCGCCTTCAGTTGCTCTCGCTCCACCGCGTTAATCGGCAGCACATCAAGCAGACTGTTTACCGAAGACGGCGACAGCTGACCCTTGGCGGCTGCGTTTAAAAAGAGGCCGTACTTATCTCGCAGCCCTTTCATAATAGTCGGCAAATACCAAACGGCGAGAATGAGCGGCACGACAATCACGATGAGCCGGAACCAATTGGCCACCGCCGACCACAATAATTTGTGGTTGATCTTCCGATTCTGTTCGTAGATTATTTGCGACCACTTGAGATTTTTCTCTAAAAGATCGCGGAGCGCCGCCCCGCTCGTGTCTTTGGGCACGGTCGCAGGACGCTCTCCGATTTCGGAAACGGCCGAGAGGGTCGGTGGTGCGTCGCCCTGCTCCGGTGGTGTCGCCGCGCGTTTTAACATAGAGTGTTATTTAGATTGCTTGTGACTAATGCGCTTTAGCTCCTTTTCAAATGTTTTCACGTCTTTAAAATCGCGATAGACACTGGCAAAACGGATATAGGCGATTTTATCAAAACTGTGCAGATGTTTCATCACTATTTCGCCAATCTCGTTGCTCGCGATTTCCCGCCGGCGCTTCTTCTGAATATCGCGCTCAATCGCGTGGAGCAGGCGGTGAAATTTGTCCTGCGTGAAAGGTCGCTTCGTCAGCGATCGCCGGATGCCCGCTTCTACTTTGTCGCGCATATAGCTCTGCCGTTCGCCGTTTCTTTTCACAACAATGATGTCCAGCAGTTCAATTTCTTCCACCGTGGAAAACCGATAGTGACATTTTTGGCACTCCCGGCGGCGGCGGACGGACAAATCGTCCTCCAGCGGACGGGTATCTATGACGCTGACATCACGATAGTTGCAAACGGGACAGCGCATAGGCGCGATAATTAAAGACCCATCCTTTTACGAAGGAAGGCGGGCATCTCCGGGTCTTCTTCCAGACCCGGGTCTTGATCTTTGATTGGTTTGTTGGTTTCGCCCTGGTTCGGCGCGGCGGCCGGAATGTTGCGCTGGGTAAAGTTCTTGAATTTTTTTTCTTCTTCCTCTTCTTCTTTCTGGGCTTTGCGCAGAAACGTGCTCGGCAGATATTTCCCGCCGGAGAAAAAATTCTGGGCCGGCGCCGTGTCTTCTTTCAGCGCACTGGGGCGGCGGTCGTCAAAGCCGGTCGCGACCACATTAATACGCATGCTGCCGATCATATTTTCATCAATGATGGCGCCAAAAATAATCTTGGCATCGGCGGCGGCGGAGCTGGTGATAAGCTTCGCGGCGTCGGTTACTTCGTTCATGGTCAAATCCGGGCCGCCGGTGATGGTGAAGAGAATACCGTGCGCGCCGTCAATAGAGAGCTCCAGGAGCGGGCTGGAAATGGCCGCTTTGGCGGCTTCCACCGCCCGATTTTCGCCGGTGCCGGTACCAATGCCCATGAGGGACGAACCGGTGTCGCGCATGATAGTCTTGACGTCGGCAAAATCAACATTAATCAGGCCCGGGATGGTGATAAGTTCGGAGATCCCTTGCACACCCTGGCGTAAAATATCGTCAACAATTTTGAAAGCGTCAAGCAGAGTGGTTTTTTTATCAATGACTTGAAGAATCCGGTCGTTCGGGATGGTAATGATGGTATCCACGTTCTTCACCAGATCTTCCCACGATTTTTCCGCGATGGAGCTGCGTTGCGGACCCTCAAAGGAAAACGGCTTGGTGACTACCGCTACCGTCAGCGCGCCGAGTTCTTTGGCCACCTCGGCGACAATCGGCGCCGCGCCCGAACCGGTGCCGCCACCCAGACCGCAGGTAATGAATACCATATCGGCATCTTTGATGGCGTCGCGAATTTCATTTTGTGATTCTTCGGCCGCTTTTCGCCCGACCTCGCGGTCCATGCCGGCGCCGAGGCCTTTCGTGACCGTTTTGCCGATATGAATTTTGTGCGGCGCGCTGTTGTAATGAAGCGCCTGCACATCGGTGTTCATGGCCAGAAAATCAACGCCCCGAATTTTGCTCGCCATCATCCGATTGATGGCTGCCCCGCCGCTCCCGCCAACGCCCACGACCTTAATTTTGGCAAAAGCTTCCATTTCCGGTTTAACTTGCGGCATAGGTGTGAAATTGATGAATAATTTTTGTATTCAACCACCTTATAATAAAATAAGCGAAGAAATGTGTCTTCGCTAGATAGTGTATCGCCCCAGAGAATACCCTGTCAAGCGCAATTGTCAAGGAATGTGTATAACTTAACGTTTAGGGTATGAGCGTCTTAAACCATTTTTTAAGCTGGCTGCCGGCGCGATTAATTTTTCTCATTGACCCTCCCCCTTCGCGCCTTCCCCCATAGCCCTGCCCCGGCGTAGTCGCCCCCCACTTCACCAAACCAATCGCCGTGGCAAAACCTAAATCATTCACCTTATCGGTAACGCTCACCACATTGAGCGGATAGCCCAGAATGGCCGGCAATCGCAGCTGTTTTTTAGCAAGTTCAACCAGACCGGTAAGTTTCGCTCCGCCGCCGGTTAATACGGCTCCGGCTGGAAGCAGGGCGCTCCTCTTTATCCGAATCAATTCCTGATTTATTTTTTGCAAAATCTCTTCCGCCCGCGCCTCAATTATCTCGCTCACATACTGTTTTTTCACAATTTCATGTTCCGGCGCGCCGAGTTCATAAAGGTCAATCTCTTCGCGCTTGGACACGAGGCCTGGCGTACAATCCCCATGTTCCAGCTTCACCGCCTCGGCAATGTCAATAGACGTGCGCAGCCCCAAGGCAATATCTTTCGTAATATGCTCCGAACCGAGTGGAATAACAGCCGTGTGGAGAATCTCCCCTTCTTCAAAAACCGCCAAACTGGTAGTGGCCACTCCGATATTCACCACCAGAACGCCAATTTCTTTCTGCCGCGGCGTCACGACCGCCTCCGCGGTGGCCAGAATAGAAAGCACCAAATCTTCAATGTCCTGCCCGGTCCGATAAACCGCTTTCGTCAAATTCTTGATCTGGGAGGCTGACCCCAGAATAATCTGGGCATCCACCTCCAGACGAATGCCGGTCATCCCCACCGGATCTTTAATGGTGCCCTGGCCGTCAATGCTAAAACTTTTTGGCAACACATGGAGGACCTCATAATTCAGTGGTGTAGCAATGGCGCGCGATGCCTCCACCGCCCGCGCCACATCCTCCTCGGTAATTTCGCTATCCGCCTTGGAAACGGCCACGACCCCTTTGCTATTCTGTGAAACAATATGGAGACCGGAAATGCCCACCCACAAACTATTTATTGGCACCCCCACCATGCGCTCAGCCGCTTCCAAACCAGCGGATACGGAAGAAACAACATCCTCAATGCTGCTGATGACGCCTTTCTGCACCCCGGCCGAGGGCACTTCGGCCGCGCCTAAAATTTGCAAACCGGCTTCGTGCTCCGTCTCTTCCGGAGAGGTGAGTTGCCCCACCACAAGCCGGACCGCCGCCGACCCGATATCCAAACCGGCGATAAGCGCTGAATATTTTTTCTTCATACACTCACAGTATACACTACCTTGCCAAACTGATAAAGTATGGACCCACGATGATTGTCCCAATAATGAGCGCGCCGAGCGACGTTACGAGCACGGCCGCCGCCATCATGTCTTTAATGGCGCCAACGTAGTGATGCAGCCGCGGTTTGAGCAGATCAGTAAAACGCTCTAAAGCGGTATTGAGAATCTCCATGGTCAAAACCATCACGATCAAAAGAAGGATGACGACCGTTTCCCACTGGCGCAGAGGGAAATAAAATACCACCGCCAAAACGAGCGCGGCCGCCATGACCTGCAGACGAAAATTTTGTTCGGCCCGGAATACGTGAGCTAAGCCGCGCCGGGCATCTTGGAAACTTTGCGTCAAACGACGTAACGATAGCATAGTAATTCGCTAAGACCGCCCTTTGGGGCCAGCGTGGGCAACAATTTTTTCCTGGAGGGAAAACATTCGCTCTGCTTCCGCCCTCCGGACATGGTCATACCCGACCAGGTGGAGCAGACCATGAACCAACATCCGCGCGAATTCTTCCGCGACCGGCGCCTGAAAGACACGCGCTTGCCGTTTGATCTGCGGATAGGACAGATAGATCTGCCCGAGATAGCGGCTTGGCATTTTTTTATCTTCGCCCCAGGCAAAGGAAAGCACATCGGTCACTTGGTCCTTTCCGCGATAGCGCCTATTCAAGCTCCGGATGGCGGCATCACCTACCACGGTAACATCAATTCGGCCGCGAATTTTTTTCTCTCGCCGAGCTGCGAAACGCACTATCTTTTTCACTTCCGCTCCCGCCACCGGGCAAACGACAACAGCTTGATAAGAAATTCCCAACATATCTCTGTTTAAAACGTCCCCTGAGTGGAGGTGGTAGAGATAGTGGCAGGGACCGGAGCCGTGACGGGGGTGACAGTAACGGTGTTAGTAGTATCAAACACCACTGCCGGAGCCGGAGCGGGGATGGCGACACCATTGCCCGGCCAGCGGAAACTCTGAGCCATCAGGGAAACAACTGACCGATAATTCACAACGGTCTCCCCCATCGCCGGGTGATACACCACCGCCACAATCTGGTTCGGCCGCGGGAAATAGAACACCAAGCCATCGGGGCGGCGCAGACCCGGCTCCTTAAAGACTGACGCATAATTTGTGACAGTGTTTACATTCTCAGTGGGCGCGAAAGTATTGAACCAATCAGCGAGCGGCAGGCCGGACTCTATATCCGACACTTTGACCTCAATATTCTCGCCCGTGAGAGTGCTGAAGAGCACATCACGATAATTCTGATCAACGTTCCCCACCGCCCACGTCGTTGGATAATAGAGCCGATAATTGAAAACCGGGTTAACAAACTCCTTCACCAAACCGGAATCAATCAGTTTCTGCGGCTCTTTCCCGATGGGGTTATACAAATGAAACACCTCGCTCCCGTCACGGTAGCCGTCGCCATCGGTATCCGGCGCCGCCGGATCAGTCTTAAACAACTCCTCTTCCGGAGAGGACAAGCCATCACGATCAGAATCCGGGCTGCTGCCCAATACCAATGATGGGAACTCAATGAGACCGGTAACGGCGGGAGTGGTTGTTGGCGTTTCCGCCGCCGGCGGGGTGCTGGTCGCCTCAACGGTGGTCGTGGCAATCACCGGCGGCTCCTCAACTGCCGGAGCGGGAACAGCGGGGGGGGCGGCCGGAGTAGCTGGCGGCGGCGGCGGTTCGGCCTGGCGGATATAATACCAGCTGACGCCGCCCGTGAAAAATACAAACAAAACAACGCCGGCAATAATAATGAAACGCCGGTTGGTAAAAAGATTCACCGGATGGAACGGTTGCCCTCTCCCCGGCGCCGTGGCCCGATCAAACGCTTTTTTTTCACCCGGCGTCAAATCGCCAATCTCCACTTCTTTCGTAACCGCCTTAAACGTCACCGTCGGGTTGGCGCCGCCATAAAATTCCGCCGGCATCGCCGAAACGGGAATGGCGCTGGGCGGCTCTTCGCTAGTTTTTTTTGTGCCTAGACCAAACATACTCTATTTTATGGGGTCTTTGTCGTAGTAACAATCGGCGCAGTTGAAGTCGGGCTCTTCAAAAGCCGCCCGCGCCCCAGCGGATTATACCCATTTTTTACTTCTTCACCATCAGGATAGCCGTCGCCATCGGTATCGGGGTTGAGCGGGTTCGTCTTCCAAATCAAAACTTCATCGCCGTCACTTAAACCATCGCCATCGGTATCCGGATTGTTGGGATTAGTGCCCAATTCTTTTTCGCGCGCGTCATCCAGCCCGTCTTTATCAGTATCCACCGGTTCGCCAAACAAAATCGTATCGTTTTTTATGTTAGTGGTAATAGTGGAAGTTGGGGTTTCAGCAACCAGTGGCTGGCTGGCCGCTCCGGCAACCGACGCGGGAATTTCTACTGCCGGAGGCGGAGTTTGCCCCCTGACCGGTGCCGGTGTTTCCTGAACCACCGGCGCCTTTTTAGCTATATACTGAGCGTAGAGCCGAGAGCCGCCCCAGCCAATACCGCCGAGGGCGGCCAGAATCAAAATAACGACTAATATCTTACCCAGAATCGGCTGGGCGGTTGTTGATAATGTAGTGACCGGCGCCGCCGCGGTTTCCCCGGCCGAAGGCAGAGGAGCGGCGGCGGCTACTGTTGGTGTCTCCGCGCCCTTGCGCTTTAACATTCCCGAGGACAAAGCGTCAGGCAGCTTTGGCGGCGCCGCTTCGGCGCTCTCCTCCACTCCGGCGAACATATCTACCGGTTCAGTGGGTAAATTCGCCGGCGGCGCGCCGGCGCTATTCTGTTGATCGTCAAACATAGAACTCATGAGCGCGAAGAAAGGCTCTCCGCGAAATAAAAATAAGTATGGTTTATAAAGAAAGTTTGCCCGGCCCATTCGGATTCAGGCCGCGGCGCACTTCCTCGCCATCCTTGACCCCATCGCCATCAGTATCCGCTTTCAGAGGATCGGTGTGATAAATTATGATTTCATCTTTATCCAAAATTCCGTCGCCGTCAGTGTCGGCTTTCTTCGGGTCGGTGCCGTACTTTTTTTCCTCCGCAGCGGTTAGCCCGTCCAAATCCTGATCAGTCTCGCTTATTTTCTTAATCGTTTCACTAAAAGCCTTATCACTCGCCGCTTTCCGCTCCCGCCGCCGGAAATCCGCTCCCGCCGTCCCGCTCTCCGGCCCGGCTCCTCCCTCCGGCGCCCGATTTGACCGCAACCGATACACCAAAAATACCGAACCGACCAGCACGAGGACAATGACAAAGAAAACAACAAACTTCTTCATATTAGAATTGTGCCGCTCCTGTTACTATTCTACCATTATCAAGGTTAGCCGTCACGTCCTCAATGCGATTGGTAACTTGGCCAGGCGCCCTCTGTATCTTCAGGACTTCCCAATACGACGCGCCCGGGTTGTCGGACGGGTCAGAGAGCACAAACTGGAAACTCCTCGCCGGCTGAGAGAAGGTGGTATAGTCCGGCGCTGCCGTCGGGCTGACGGGCAGATACACATCAACGCGCAATTTAGCACCGCGCCCGATATTTTTAATAGCGCTGCCGTCTTCCGTGCGGACATAAAATACGTATGTGTCACCGGTCGTTGCTGTCTGCATGGCACCAGTATTGATGGTGAAGGATTCCTCCGAGAGAAGGCCCGGCGTCTGCCCGCGACCATGATACCATATACCCCAAACACTGGCAGCGGGGTCGTTGTACGACTTAGTGTAATAATCAAAACCGGTAGTAATGGGGCGTACGAAGCCCAACGATTCAATCGTCGGACTGCCGGAAACGGGTTTTACAAAACCGCTATTAAAAGTAGCATCCCCTACCCAGCTCACCACCAACCTAATATCGTCCGGCCGGCGGCTCCGGGTGTCCTGATCTTTCAACCCCACCGCGCTGATAACCGGGGACAGAATTAAATCATATTGCCAGGCCGCCGGCGCCACCTTGATCGGAAACAGAAACGGATCGGCGCTGTCATTCACCGTTAACTTGTAATTCCGGCCGCTATCCCCGGCGGAACAAAGGCCGGCCGTAGAGAGCGGCGCGTCAATGTACTGACCACCACTATTTTTGAATTGCAGGGCATATGCTGAAAAGGAGGTATTCTGAAGAACACGCGCAATACCGGGCTCAGTAGCATTAACCGCGCCGGGTTCTGGCAGGCCGGACAAAACAATCTTGCCCAGATGGCTGACCGAGGCATAAAGAGGATTCTGTGAAGTAGTTGGCTTGGCAGCTTCCAGCACATTTAATATCGCCCCCTTGACCACTACACCACGATTCTCATCAATACCGCAGGCAACACAACTTGATTGTCCGGTCTCTTTTACTAAAATAGCGGCACAGTTATTCGCGCAAATCTTCGTGCCTTTCTTAAATATATTGGCTACCAATGGTTCACTCGCGCAAGCCAACGCCGCATAACCGTTATGCTCGGTTGACTTGGCGGTTTCGGTGGTGGCAGGGTCGGTTGTGGACTTGGCATATACCGTACCGTCGGCGGCGGTGTCACATACCTCCGCGGCTTGAACGACGCCATCGCCGCAATATTCGGTCGGCTGGACATCAATCCGATTTTTGCAGTCGCCGGAACAATAAGAACAGGCCTTTCCGTATCCTGGCGTACAAACCACACCGTTCTTGGAGCCATTGTCACAGGCTTCATTTATTTCCACCACGCCGTTGCCGCAGGCCGGACCAGCCGCGGCGCCGCCGGTGTTGACGGCCGCCGCTCCCGTATCGGCCTGACAAACCCAGACATTGCCGGCTTGATAGTGGCTGACAATTTCAGACTCGCTCAAGACTCGGTTATAAATGGCCACTTCGCTGATGATGCCGCTGGCGTAGGATTCCGCGCCCGCGTAGGCTCTCTTGCCAATAGTAACCGCGTCCGAACGCGCGGTGGAAAACGCGAGTCCGGCCGCCGATTCTCCCTCTTTCTTGCCATTGATATACAATTTCAACTGGCCGCCAGTATCCAAACCGACGAGATGATACCATGTCCCGGCCTGCAAATGGACATTGGTCAGAGCGTAACCGGATTGGCCGCTTACGGTATCGCGCCGGAAGAGCGGACAAAGACTTGACCCGTTGGCGCAACTGCCGGTGCCTAGTTCAAACTCCGCGGGAACGGCTGCATATTTGGAAACGAGCACTTCACCGCGATTGGTGACATCCGGTTTGTACCACAGCTCCACCGACATCTCCGGCAAATCCTCCAGCTTGGGCGACTGACCGATAGTGACCGCGTCACCCTGGCCGCCGAAGCCTATGCCATTGAAGCTTATGCCATCACCGAATTTGCCCCTTATTGATCTGGGCGCACCGGAAATGGCGCCATCGTAATTGTTGCCGGAATAATCTTTAGCTTTTTTGGCTTCTAGCTCGTCATCATTGATATTTATTGGGCTGTTGTCCAGCCGCCACCAACCTACGGGAGCGCTGCCCTCGACCAGCTTATCCCAGGCATCCTTGTTGGCCAGGAGTTGTTGCCAGGCATCGGCGGCGGCCAACGGTTGCCGGGTACAATCTTTGGCGCAGTATCTTGTCCCGTTTTGGCCGCCGGGAGTGGTACAGGTCTGGTTGCCCTCACATTCTTCGCGCGGGCTTTGAATAATGCCGTCGCCGCAATACGGACCATATGACTGGCAATCGGCGCCGCAGGACGTATTCCTGTCCGTGCTGTTGGTAGCGTAGATGGGCTGACCGGTAGTGTTGTCACACAGCTCATACGCTGGGTTCACCTTGCCATCGCCGCAAAAACCCGGCGAAACATTCGGATTCGCCGGATCATAGGCCGCTACTTTGCCTCGGCACGTCACATTGCAATGATTATATTTCCCGTTCAAAGCGCCATCATCACAGGCTTCGCCGCGCTCCACCCGCCCATTGCCACATTTGCTAAGATAAGAACATGATACCGACGGAGTGGTAGAGGCGACCCACTGGCAACCGGGATTACAGACATCAACCGCCACGGCGCCACTGACACAGGAGCCGAAACGTTGGCTTCCCGGCGGATCGCACTGCTCGCCATTAGCGATATTAACCTGCCCGTCACCGCACGAGCCTTTGCTGATGGTCAAAACTTCCTGGTCGTTGTTACAGATGCCCGGCCCGCCGCTGTTAAAACCCAGTCCATTATAACGGCTCGCGTCAGAAAAACCAAAACCGCTTAGAAAGCCGCTCAAATTATCAACCGGCACGCCAATATCTTCAATATTGGAACGCAGAGAATACCCGCCGGCTGGAGAATAAATATACCGATAGGCGTATGAAGATTTTGGACAGGCAAAGCTGAACCGCCGATCCGCTGTGCTCCAGCCGGTCGTGGCATCATGCAGCGTACAGGTCTTTCCCGCCCCGCACTGCGCATCCGTCGTACAAAATTGTTTACATTCGCCGCGCGCGCAATGGATATCCGCTGTATCCGGCGGCGTCGTTATGGGCGTGCATGTCCCCGCCCGGCCCAGCTGATTAACCGGATCCAGCGGCAATGTCTGCCCGAGCGCGTTCCCCAAAACAGACCAAGATGACCAAACGCTCAATGTCTGCCCGCTGAGATAAGTCCCCTCTTTCAAATCGGGGTATTTTTTGATGTTGGCCGCCGTATCAACTTGAGTGGCGGCGTACGTTTCCAGACCGGTTTCCATCGTCCGCAAATCGCGTATCCGCTGATAGTCGCGGCGCAATTTTTCCACCTGCGCCGCGCATACCTGGCCCCCCGGACAATCCAAATCAGAAACGCATTTCACCTGGTAGTCAGGGGTATCAATCTTCGCCCCGCAATACCCGTCATTCCCGGTCAGATTAGTGGTCAGACGAAAATTATTGACAAAAGCGTCAAATACCCGGCGTGTTTCCGGTTTGGCCCCGCTGTTCACGCTCAGTAGATAAACCAAATCATACAGGCTGTTGGTGGAAGTGGAATAATTCAAAGCGCCTATATACACATTGTCACCATCGCTGACGGCATTGTACCCGGCAATCTTGGTGGTCTGCACCGCGCCCAGGAACCCCTGTCCGCCCCCCCGTTTATCCTGCCGATACCATTCGGCCGGCGTTAGATGACGAGGATTGCTAAACACCTGAATACCGACCGCATCGCTATTTCTATTGTTGGTAAAAATAAATCGCTTCAAAGGAGGATAGAGATAACAGGCGAGAGCGCGTTTCGGCAGGGCGGAGAGCGCCAGACAAGTGCTCCCCGTGGTGATGCCGGCTTTCTTTTTCCAGCTGGTGAAATCCTGACTGCCGGCACAGTCGGTGTCAGAACCGCACGCGAGCGGCGCCCCTTTCCCGTCCAAGAAGTATCTCGCGACCGCTGCCGTTGATGTCGTCCCGCCACAAATGCTCGCCGCTGATTTCGGCGCGGCAAACGAAATCGCCGACTGATAATAATTCTCACATTGACCGTCCGTCTGACAGCTCGTTCCGGTGATCTCGCAGACGCCCGGTTGACCCTGTAAATCGGCCGCCGTCGTTTGCGCCGCCGGACGTAAATAGGGCAAATCGTCAAACGTACCCGCGCTACCGCCATCGGCGCAGTAGTAGGTGCTAAAATTGAAATAGCCATCACCGACTCCGGGCGCGTTCACAGTGCTCCGCGGGATCGCGGCGTTAGAGAAAACGTCCTTGCTGAAATCAAAGGCATCGTTATTGCCGGAGGCATCTTCATACGGGAAAATAGTGAATGGCCCGGTCCGGACTGTGCCACCGGCTTGCTGAGTAACAATCTCCAAGCTGCTGCCGGTAGAGGCTGCGTTGGTAGCTGTCAGAAAAGCATAATCACCAGACACATACACTCCGCGCCCGCTCGGCCAGCTGGTTAGTGTCTTTGCACTCGCTGCCGTCGGGTGAGCCGGATCGCGAATGTCAAAAATATGAAAGATGCTCTGGGCAGCCACGAGAGAATTGTAATCAACCACGTAGAGCGTGTTCCCAGAAACAGAAACGCCTTGAAGCCACCCGTTGATTGGCGCAGAACCAATAAGAATCGGCTGAAGTGGATTGCTGATATTGATGATTTCAACATTAAACTTCGTTGAGTCCAGAGAGTAGTCACCAATATAAATATAGCTGCCGGCGATAATCGGAGCCGATTGCACTGGGTTTGCTAATTGATATGATGTGGCCACGGTTGGGTAAGCCGGATCGCGCGCATCAACTACTGTCAGTGTGCCGGCCGGTGTCCCGTTCCAATTATTGGATACGAAGTAAACATAGCCGCCACTCGCCACAGCCGAGGTATTCGCCCACACTGACAAAGGATATAAAACCACATTGGCCGGTTGAGCAGGGTCGCGGATATTGATTACTTGGAGAATGCTTCCTTGAGAATTAACACTCCACTGATTAACGAGCGCGTAGGCATAATCACCCATCACCGATATTCCTCCTGGCCAGATCATCCAACCGGCGAGAGGAAAAATGCCGACTTCAACCGGATGCAGAGGATCACGAATATTTATAATTTTAAGAATGCTCCCCGGCACAGTGCCGGTCGGATCGTAATACGAAACGTACGCATAATCACCACTAACGGCGACGCCCTGCACCGAACCGACGACGGGAACCGTGGCTACTGAGGCCGGATGAGTGGGGTCGGTGAAATTAACAATTTCAAAAGTCCCGGGGTTAACGCTCGCGCTATAGTTGTTGTGGGCGACAAAAGCATATTTACCGGCAAAAGCGATATCCTGGACATATCCGGTTGGGGTATAGGTACCCACCGTATTTGATCCGGCCGCGATGGTCGTCTCGGAAAAAATATCTTTCGGTGGCCACGGATTTTCGCAGAGGAATACCACCACCTGCGCCGTGCCGCTCCCGACAATGCCCGTGGCGTTCGTGAAGACGTTATCAATGATATTAGCGGACGCGCGCACCGTGGCCTCGCCGTTGGTATTCTTGGAACTGATAATCACGCGCTCTGCCCGACTGACCGGCACACTCACCGAATCATTATTTGTCGGCGACCAAATATAATCCCACGAATAGAAGCCGGGGAGAGATTGGATGGTGACTCCGTTGCCTACACCGGAGCGAGCCCGCGCGGTGAGCGTGGCGGTAGCGTTGGATTGGGAGAAATACCATTGCGGCGGATCAATGGTCACCGCATCAACCAGGCAGGGCGGCCCGTTGCGAGTATCAAACTTCCAGGAAATATTCTTTCCGCCGGCGTCTTTTCCAATACTCACCCCACTCATATTTTTAATGCCTGGTTTCAAAATAATGGCATAGTTTGTTTCCGGAGCCAATGGTTTCACCAAAGCAACATTCACATAAGAAGTATTATTTGGCCCCGCGCTTACTGACGCGGTCCCCAAATCATCACCGACACACCATTTAGCCGGCGGACTGAATATCTTCGCGGACACTCGCTCGCCCAAAAGGTCGCGCGCCACCGCGAGCGCCCAATTAAATACGTTGCGGAGCCACGAATGACGATCGCTCGTCTGCACCGAAGCGAGCAACGCCGTTACATCGTCAGAAGAGTTGACGCAGGAATCGCTCGCGCCGATACCCCGGGCAATGAGGAAGTTGCCCGCAACAGTAGCCGGATCAATTGACTGGTCAAACTTCGCTTGAATGGCTGTATTGATACATACCGCCGCCCCATTCATCGGGTCAGACACCTTATCAACCGGCACTGTCGGTTTAATGAGACGCGGGCGGGCATAACAACAGGAATCAGAGGCCACGCCATAACTGTCCCCCAGCGCCGCTACACAATCGGCGTCGGTCTTATAGCCACAGGCAATGATAAATTTGCCTGCCCCGCTAACCGTTTTACCGGCCGCTGGTGTGGTCGCGGCTGTTATTACCGTGCGCTGAGCCGGCGGGGTGCCGTTGGCAACCCCTTTCCCTACTCCGATTGCCAGTGTCCACGGGTCAGTGAGCCCGTCATGCGAAACCGTCAAATTAGTTTCACACACCGGGTCTTCGCCAATACCGGCGCGTCCATCGCCGCAGACTGAGGGGGCGCTATAGGTGAGCGCGGAGCCAAGATATTGACCGTTGACATCACAGCCCTCCGTATCCGAAGTGCAACCGACTGATAGCGGGTGATTTTTATTGTTCACGAGACAATAATCATTGCACCAGTCCGCATGTTTGCCGCCACCCAAATCACAGCCAATATCTTCCTCCGGCTCCGGCACGCCATCACCGCACTGGCTATAGGCTTGAGCGCAGGATGCCGTATATTCAGTTGGCGTGAAACCACCTTGACCAGTCAAGTTTTTCGCGCACCAATCGCTGGTCAAATGTGTCCCCAGATGCAGACACTTCGCGGAACAGCCAAGAGCCGAAGCCGGAGAGGAGACGTCCGCTACCGCGCCAATATCACAATCCTCACCGCTGCCAACAGTGCCATTGCCACAAATAGAGGTAGAGGTCGCGTTCCCCGCCGCCCCCGCCGGCAGAGAACCCAGACGCAAACAATCTTTACCACAACCAATTTTGGTTAAAGGGTCAGCCGGGTCGCAGGCTTCGCCCGCTTCTACCTTGCCATTGCCACACACCGAAGCAGCCGATTTTCCCAGCCAGCGACAATCAAGACCGCAGCCGATAGCCTTTCCCGGCGGATCACAATCCTCCCCCGCCTCTACCTTGCCATTGCCACAAACTGGCAAGACAATGTTGCCAATGGTTGAAGGTATGACGCTGCCTCTCTTAACACAAGCCGACGAGCAAAAACTATTGCGCCCCTTGGTTTTAAAGGTCGCTATAGTGGCCACTGCCGGAGCGCTGGAATTCCAGGTCCAATCTACTTTCCAAGGATTTAATTTTTGTCCAGAGGCGGAACACTTATCCGGAGAAGAAAATGGCTGAGCGGTATACACCTGCCGATCGGAAATAAACTGGGCAATAAATTCAGGCGGGGTAACATTTACCCGGCTCGCCACGCATCTGTCTTTCTTTGTCCGGAAACGCCAAGTAAACTCTTGATTATATGGTTTACTGAAAGAGGCCGGCACGGCCGACCGCGCCCGCGACCATATCTGATTGGTAGCAGCCGGGTCTGAACTCGCCGCAGAAATTACCACCTGATACACCTGATTTGGTTCAAGCTCAAGCGAACCATTGGTGCTATTCGCAATATGTAAAACAGTAAAGGGAGATTGCGGATCAAGAATCACGTCGGAAGATACGCCCACCTGGGTAACACTTAAACAGTTCTCATCATTACACTTATTAAGCTTCACTGCTCCTCGCTCTATGGCATCACGATCAATATTTCTGGTTGAAAGGCTGACATTAAACTGCACTGCCACATCGGCATCGGTGCAGGCCTCTAAGCATTTCGGCCAGTAATCCACAACGGCCGGATTAGTTAAATCAATAGTAAGCGGGCTTTGACCCTGCTTCTCGATCGGCCCGTCCGGCGTGTTGGTTTTCGCGGTCGCCTGAATCGGCACGGAATCATTGGCGAGCCCTATTCCCACCGTATTGGCCTTGGCCGATACATTTACCCTCCTGCCGGTATTAATGTTATAAATACCCGCATACACGGCATTGCCCGTCGCCCATTGCCAAGCGTACCCGCTCACGTCCATCATAATACAGCGCTGGCTACTGAGGCCGTTGCCGACGTAATCAACCGGCGCGCCTACTCCTTGCGCCGTGTGCTTTCTCACCGGTTCCTCCAAAAATTCAGTCAGGTAGCTATACGGGGTAACCACTACCTTATTCAACACACAGGCTTGCCCGCCCCCTTGGAACACAAAGCAATAAGCCGAGTCGCCGCCGCAGGGTTTATCAGCCGACAAGGCTATAGCCATACCGCCCGCCCCGGCGGAAGATTTGATTTTATTGCTCAATACCACCTGATACCAGATACCTTTATCCCACGGCTTCGTATTTTGAAGTTCAAGATAGCTGTGGCTCCCCTGCCGGGTGCTTAGGGCGGTTTCCAGCCGATAACTTTCTCCGGCCAGTGTCTGGGGCGCCGGGTTAACACAATTGTTTTTGCTGTCAACACTGGTACAGCGATTCACCGCCACGTTTTGGGCATTGACCGTCGCCTGATCAATAGCGGTAGAAAACTCCACGACCGCGAGAGCGCTGGAACACACGGCGTGATGATCGCCTTGGTTGTTGGCGTCCCACTGAACGCTGGGCGTCGGCGTGGGCAGAGCGCCCCCGCTCTCGGTGATCGCGTCACAGCGCTCCACCACGTGCGGTACCGGCGGCAGGTCTTTGGTGGAAAAACGCCAGATATAACCACTGGAGCGCGTCTCTCCAACACAAAGTTCGGCGTTCGGTTTGCAAAAGCCCGCTTGATCGCCAGAAAAACAACAACGGCTGCCGGCAATACACTGGTTGGTACTGACACGACAATCGCTGGCGCTGAAGTTAACCGGGTTGCTGATCTTTTGATCTGCCCCGCGATATACCGATACCGGGCCGGTAATGGTCTTATCTGGCGGCCGGACAGTGATAGCGGTGGCGGTAATTGAAAATGAACTGGAACGATCGGCCACCGGTCGCCCGACAATGGCGGCGGGGTTACCGCTACCAGACCAGAAATAGACATCGGTCGGTAGCGCCCCGGTGGTGCCGCCCGGCGGGGGGATCAAAAAATATTCGCCCGATAGACGAAGCGTCTGACCGGCCGGGAACGGTATCGGCCCGGAAACCGGAGTAATAGAACAAATACCGGGCGATGGCTCGCCAGTTTCCAAAGTAAAAGTTTGATTGCTGTCAATGGCGCTGACCCGGTTGTTGCCGGTATTGATTTGCACTAAATAATTGGTGTTGGCCGACCCGCTGCTCACGGGGAACTTCATGATAATTTTTTTATCGCTCCATAAATTATTCTGGCAGGCTTTAGGGAAGTTAAAGCTGCCAATAATTGCCGGACTGGTTGGCGTGGCTTTAAACCATACCGAACCGATGGTGTCGCCAAAATTACCGCCAGTGATGGTGATATAGTCACCAGCCGCCCCCCGCGCCGGAGTAATACCGGAGATGAAAGGCTCGGTGGCTACGGCCCCGCCGGCAACTAAAAAACGGACGCTATTGCTCGGCACGCCGTCTTTAGTGACCGTCACCCCGACACTCCCGGAAGCGATGGCTGGCGCGGCGACAGCGATACGCTCCGCGGCCCAAGCCGGCGTTCCATTTTGATTCTGGGCCACCGCCGCTTTCATATCTCCAAATGTGATATTGTCGCTCGCGCTCTTCAGAGTGCCAAAATTTTTTCCGCTAATAGCCACCAGGTCACCCGCCTGGCCATGATTCGGGTCAAGAACACAAATACCCGGCCGAACGAGCGTGGTCACGTCAAAATTAGGTAAATTATGATTGCTTGTTATATCAACCGGGGTGGTGGTAAGGCCGTCCCGCATCACCGGCGCCGCCTCCACCTTGATCGGGCTTGATGCCGCCGTCGCGGCCGGCACCTCAACTAAAATCTGCCGCTCGCTCCAATTATCAATAACATTCCCACAATTTACTACTTTCGCTTCTTTCCAGTCGCTCAGATTACCGGCCGCCGGATGGTTGGTCGTGGCAAAATATACTTTACCCGGGGTCTCCCCAAACCATCGGCCGGAAATCGTCACAAAGGTGCCGGGAGCGCCGGAAGCCGGAGAAAAACTATCAATCCGCATAACATCGCGGCATATCCCATTCACACAGGACCCGCTCGCGCACTGACTGTTGGCGGTACAGGAACCGCCCTGGCAGAGACCGCAGCCGCTCGTCCCGCCGCAATCAATCGCGGCTTCGTTCGTATCCTGTACCCCATTAAAGCACTGGTTCGGACGAAGGGTGGCATCTTGCGTATCAGTGCCATTAAGGCCGGCCCAATCAGTCGCAATTGCCGACAGCGTATAGGTGCCGGGGGCAACACCGCCGGTCGGCCACGGGATGGTTACGTCCGCACTCTGCTTACAACCGCTAAAGGATGCGCTACCGACAAAGGTGGCAGCGCTCGTCCCCTTGGCGTATGACAACGACAAATTCTGTACGCCATTATCATCAGAGTAATGCAACTTCACCGGCACCGTTGTCCCGGGCTCTAAAATAGTATCGGACACCGGGTATGTTATGGTCACCGTAGGCGGCAAACGGTCCACCCCGAGGCCGCTCTTGAAAGGCACCGGCCCACAGCCGGCTTTGTACCGGCAATTAAGGGTTAACTCAGGATTTTTATCAAGCGTCTTTACGCCGGCGGCATTTTTGAATACCAAATTATAGGCTGTCTCCGGCTTATAGCAATCATTCCCGGCGCTCGGCGCGCACGGCCCATTGGGAGCGAATATGGCCATGTTTTTTGTCTGGCCGTACTTCCAGCCTCCGGCTACCTCCACGTTATTCGCGCTTTGATCCGTCACGACGATGTTTCCTCCGAGCGTGGTGACATCAACCTCCTTACTAAAAACAACCAGCAGACTAATATTACGAAGACATACCGCCCCGGCTTGCGGCAGACTGCTCACGTAAAAAACATTGGAAAGAAAACCACCACCGCTGCCGCCTCCGCCGCCCCCGCCTGTTCCCGGCTCTGCTCCGGTGGTCGCGCCCGTCAATTTACTCACGACAAAACTCGCGATGGAAAAGGCCGATAAAATAATAACGAGACCGATCGCTCCGTTAATTAAAATCTTTTTCGCTTCGGATACCTTCTCTTCGTTCCCCCCAGCCGTCATGTAGAGAAAACCACCATACAAAATTACCATCACCGCTATTACCCCGAGAAATCCCAGAGCCGCCCGAATAATTCTCGCGATCGTTAAACGTATGTCGGTAGCTCCGAGCCCGGTGGCGGCGCCGTAACTGATTCCTAAATCATTGGAACTTATCGTTTGAGCCCGCGCCCCCTGGGCGACAAAAAACCCCGCCCCGATTACCAAAAGGGCGACCAGAATGATTGTTTTCAAATTACGGGCGGCTTTACTCACAAAAAATCACGGGCTATTAGCTCGCAAATTAGCTAAACACGCTTTTTGATCCGTTAAATTGGCGGCTCCATTGCAACAGAAGGGCGCCGCGGCCGCATTCACCGCGCAGCACTGGCTCAAATGCTGGCTATCGCAGACCAGCGATTCTTTTGTTGTCGGGTCGTTCCCGAGCGGCCCCTTGCCGGGATAAAAACAATTAAAATGAACATCCTCCACTCGTGAATCAACCGTGGGGAAGTAATAACGCCGCTCCGTATCAACAAAAGGGCAATGTTCCAAACGCGTCAGGGTAGTGCCATTAGCGAGGTCAAAAAACATTCTCGGCACACGGCAGAGCGACTCTTTTGGCGCCGGCTGCTCCTCTACGCCAATAGTATACATCGGGTCGGCCAGCATGCGTTTGCTGAATACCAACCCAAAATCCGCGTTAGCGGAAACGTAATCGGCGTCTACGCCGGGAAATACCCGTTGAATATAGGGCGCGGTGACGTCAACCGTATCATTCAATATAAAACCCCAAAAATAGTTGTCGGGCGTTTCCTGACCGGGGAACACTGAGGCGGCGGTGCCGGCGACCTGCACTTTCCCGTCGCCGTTGCCGTCCAGCGCGTTGCCGGCCAAATCCATCGCTCCGGAAAAAGGCGCTGATTCAAATGAATTAGCAGAAAAAGTTTGTGCCGCTTTCACCAGAATTTCGTAGTCGTCCTGGCGACAGTTGGCCCCCGCTAAATCACACACCGGCAGGCAATACACTTTGCCGCCGCAGGCATTTTCACCGCACTCCTTGCTCGGCGTGAACTCCAGCGTCCGGTACCCGTTGGTCAAATGGAAAGTGCCGGCTGGCAAACCGCTCTTCCCGCTCTTCAAAAAAATCTCGTTCCCGCGCAGAGCATAGTAGCCCGAGACGGTTGAGGTAAATGCCCCCTGCAGACCGATCGGGTCCATCGCTTCGCTAAAATCAATCTGAATCGCGCTGTTCTTCGCCTCGGTTGTCTTCGCTGCCGGAAAAACACTGCTGACCCGAGGCGGGGTGTTGTCAAGCGTGGTGTCGGTGGTAAAATTCCATTCGTAAAAATCGCGCCCGGCGCTCCGGCCGGCAAAAATAGATGGGTTGCCGTTCGCCGAATCATTTATTGTGATACCGCCGCCAATGTGAACACGATAGGCCACTTTGTCAATCGCCGACCCCAGCGTATCATATGGCCGAATCACCACCGTAGACAATTTTCCGTTTTCATAACTCGCCAAAACGGCCGCGCCGCGAATGACCTCGTTCGTATCGGCCCTCGTGACAACAATATAGCTCGCGCCGCTTTTAATCTGATCGCAATCCGTTTCCCAGTTCATCCCGGCGCCCTGATTCAGACAATCGCCATAGATCGGGTTGCCGCTACTATCTTTACTCTGATTGCTGTTGACAATAAAGCTATCCGGATTTATCGGCCTACGGAAGGTAATCACGATCTTCGTGTTGCGGGGGACATCTTTCTGGTTGCGGCCCGGGTAGTGATCTTTAATAATCGCGCCCAGCGCGCCCGAGCCGCGAAAATTTTCCTCCCCCGGCGCGGTCAGCCCGCCACCGCCACCTGGCCCTATGAGACCGCTCAAACCCAAAAGCCGCATAGCAAAAACTACGATAGCATACGCGCTTAAAATAATACCCAGACCGATAGTGGCATTAATGAGAATTTTTTTGGCTGAAGCCACTTGTTCTTCGTTGCCCCCGCTCGTCATGTATAAATACCCGCCGTAGAGAAAAAGCACCAAGAGCACCAAGCCAATGAGCCCGAGCGCCACCCGAATAATATTGGCGATGATCAGACGGATATCAGTGGCCGGGAGCCCGAGCGGTTGCTGGATAACTGCCACGCCTTTATTCAAACTGCTGTCGGGAGCGGCAATGCTTTGGGCGGCAACCGGACGAAAAGGAACCAGTAAAAAACAAAAAAACACCGCTAAAACTAACCAGAGCCTAGCGGTGGTTTTTGTTCCGTAACTGTCTCCATTATGTGGAAAGCTCCATTGAAGCATGGGACAATGGATTCAATAACACCTCCCTGGGACACCAAGGAGTTTAACGACTAAATTTCTTTTTGAACGTATCTTCCGGCAGACGGCCGATCTTTTTCAGGTAAGCCATTTTCCCCGCCACCGCTAAGCGGTGCAAGGCACTTTTCCGGCGGACGTTCCGGCTCTTTTCTCCCGCAAAAAATTGCGTTTTCTTCACTTGCAATACTTTGCCGGACTGCTGCCAGATCTTTTTCACCCGGCGCATGTACGCTTCAAATGATTCGTTTTTCCTGCGCTTAATTCCTGCCACAATTTCACCTCCGTTTCTTAAATAAAATACATAGTATCTACTACTAGTATAACGCGAAAAATGCCGGCCGTCAAACGCCACCACTGTTTCTCCAGACTATTTACCGCTTTCAGTTTCCAATTTTTTTTTCAGAATATGTTCCAACTTTTTCTGGTCAACAATTTCCTGCACGCCAGACTCCATGTCGCGAACAATAACCGTCTTATCTTGCACTTCTTTCTGCCCCAAAATCACCACATACGCCACCCCGAGGCTGTTGGCCGTCTCCAGTTGAGTCTTGAGAGAATTCTTAAAGAAATTAAAGGCAACGCGGATCCCGCTCCCCCGCAAATCTGTGATGATCTTAAGAGCGCGCCGTTTGGCTTCATCGCCCAGTTGAGCAAAAAAGATAGTAAACTTCGGCTCACTGAAAACAATCTTATTCTCCTCGTTATAAGCCTTCAGCGCGACGATGGCCCGCTCAATGCCAATTGCCACCCCGGCCGCCGGGGCCGGACGACCCCCCAATTCTTCAATCAAAAGATCATAACGCCCGCCGCCGGCGACCGCGCCCTGCCTGCCGGCAGGCAGGTCTGGGCTGCCCGCCGAGCCAAGCTCGCGCGGCTGGCCTGGCTGGGTTTGTTCAGCTTGATTGTCTGGTTTGTTTAAAACCGGATATATCTCAAAAACAGTGTGCGTGTAATAATCCAGCCCGCGCACCAGAGTCGGCGTGAGCATATAGGGGATGGAGAGTTCATCAAGATATTCCAGAACTTTCATGAAATAACTCCTTGATTCCTCGGTCAGCCAATCAACTATCTGCGGCGCTGACTCTTTCACCGGCTGGCACCCGGCCTCTTTACAATCCAACAGGCGCAGCGGGTTCTTGGCGAGCCGGGCGCGGCATTCTTCGCACAAATAGCTCCGCTTGCTGCGATAGTAGCTTGTTAGCTCATTGATATAGCGCTCGCGCTCTTCCGGAGTGCCGATGCTGTTAATGGCGACGGTGACGGGAAGCCCAATATCTTTAAAGAAGCTATACGCTACCAAAATAAGCTCGGCATCGGCCGAGGGGTCTTTGGCACCGAGCGTTTCAAAACCCGCCTGAAAAAATTCCCGGTAGCGTCCGGCTTGCGGCCGGTCATGGCGGAACATCGGCCCCTGGTACCACACCTTGATTGGTTGGGTCATGTTCCACATGCCGTTGCCAATGTAGGCGCGCACCACCGAAGCAGTGGCCTCTGGGCGTAAACACACCCGCGCTCCGTCGCGATCTTCAAAACTGTACATTTCTTTATCCACCACGTCAGTCCCCCGTCCAATGGAACGCACAAACAGGCTGGTTTCTTCCAAGAGCGGCGTTTCAATGCGTCCGAACTGAAAATATTCAGCCAGACTTTCAGCGGCCTGGGACACCAGTTTCCAGTATTTCTCTTCCTTAGGCAAAATGTCATGCATGCCCCGAAGAACATTATAGGTTTTTTTGTTCGGCGCCTTTTCCGGCGCCGCGGCAACGGCTGCGCTCTTTTTTCCTCTATCTTTCACAGTCATTTTTTTCTCTACTGGTTTTGTAGGCTTATTTTTCTTAGGCTTCATAAAAAGCTGGCTCTTCCTTACTTATAAGTTAAATCCGGGTGTGGTAAACGTCTGTATCCTTGATACCGGCCAGCCGCGAAACCACGCTCTACCGACAATCGCGTTTAAACCAACCGGACCAAATCGACGCGAATCGTAACTATTCGGACGGTTATCGCCCAACACGAAATATTCCTTGTCGCCGAGAGTGGTGATTTCCTCGCCAACGGTGGCCAGATCTTTCGGCAAATATGATTCCTCCACCGCCGCTCCTTCCGGATGTTCCGGATTATAAATGGTCACATGCCCTTCGGAAATTTTCACACGCTCGCCGGGCAGACCAATGACGCGTTTCAAAAAATATTCCTTCGGATTGCCGGGATAATGGAACACCACTACTTCGCCGCGCGCCGGAGCGCGAAAACGGTAACTAAGTTCATCAACAATCAGATACTCGTGGTCATAAAAATTCGGCTCCATGGAAGCGCCTTTCACATAGAACGGCTTAAACAAAAAATATCTGATCAGCCCGATAGTGAGCGCCGCCAAGAGCCCCACTTTGATAAGTTCCACTATGAAGATGCCAAACGCCTGGGCCCGCGAACTCTCCGGCGGCACTGGCGCTCCCGTAGCCGGTTTAAACTCAAACTGACCGACTTCTTTTTCTTCAGTCATAGTTAATTAGTTACTCTCTATTTCAGGGCTATTATAGCGCATAATTTTACATTTGGCAAATCAATCAAGCTCCCCCAGCAAATTTGCACTTTTCACTTTAAACTTCATGTGGGCATGCCAAGAGTTGAACTTGGGACCTCGTCATTATCAGTGACGCGCTCTAACCATCTGAGCTACATGCCCTTTTATCCACTAAACACAGGCTGGTGGGCGACAGAGGAGTTGAACCTCTGACCTTCACAATGTCAATGTGACGCTCTAACCAACTGAGCTAGCCGCCCTAAATAGATAGGGACAGTATATGTAAAAAGATGAATAAAGTCAACACATGACTTATTTGCTAATTTAACAAAAACTCACCAATGACGGTGAGTTTTTCTTGACAACACGGACGTGACTCCCGCCGAGGCGGGATTGATAACGTCGGACTCTCCGCTTGCGCGGATAGTCTCGTCGTTAGCAAAAAAACGCATACTATCTACCTGCCCGCAACGCCTAGCAAGCCAGGCTTGCATGGCGGGCGGGTCTTACATCTCCGACTTTTTACGTCGGAGTGTTCGACGGAAATCATAGTCTTTCGACTAAGTATCTCCAGAAAGGAGGTGATCCATGAGCAGCTTCCGCTACCCATGCCTTGTTACGACTTCACCCTAGTCATTGACCCTGCCTTAATCCCGACTAGGTCGGGACTTTGGGCATTGCCAACTCCCGTGGTGTGACGGGCGGTTTTCTGGTCAAATAAATTATTACTAACTTATTGTCAGACGCCACCGGACGAACGGCTTTCCCGTATCCTGGCGGCTTCCAACTTGGCATTAAATTTGTCAACGAAGTTATGCTTCTTGCCAAATTCACGCATTTCATTCCGTAATTGCTGTATCTTTTCAAATCCTTTTTCTTTTAAATGTTGCTTACTTCTGATCATAAGAACAATTTCGCGAAATAGGATATAGACTTTGCGCTTCTTCGCTTGCAAAGGATATTGATCAAGAAAAGGAAAAACCCTTTCTTCCAAATCTCTCGCGCTGGTCACCTTGAATTTGGCGTGTGGAAACCATCCATAACGTTCGTAAGAACAGTCATAAATTTTTCCGCAACCAATGGTGACAACAATGCGTTCAAGAATTTCTCTATCATCAGCACGAAGCTCTATTTCAAACTCCGGCTTGATTTCAATACCACTTTTAAGGGTTTTATGGTGATTGATACTCACCGAAAACGAACCCTCTCCGTCTATAAATCCAGCAATATAATGCGGATTGAGCGGTTTTAGTTGGATTTGTTCCTTCCCAACCGGCGGCTTAAGTTTAGGATTACGCCTAAACGGCTTCCGGTTGGTACTACGAACTCTGCAGACTTCTGGCATACCGTTGATTAAGAATTACTTCTTACTCTACCTCGGGGTTAGTTTACCACAGAACAGACAGGCTGTCTTGTGGAAAACTTTACGAGGAGTATGCCAGATCTCCTTGGGTTACGAAAGAGAACATTTTCTTACATCTCCGGTTCACCGATAGTTAAATGGTATTTGTATTGAAAGACTTCCCCATGTACTCACAAATGGGTCGTCAACCATATAACTATTATTGCGTGAACTCAAGCTGTAAAATGCTTATGGGCCCTTCGTTGTATCCTCGCGGATAAAACGTGCCCTCTGCTTTCGGCGTTTCAATTCGCCGCAGATGATTTGCACATCTTTTTCTCTGTCGCTGCCAAGCGATCCGAGTACAAGACCCGAGAACGTATTCAACGCCCCGTGGCTGATAGGCGTTTACTAGCGATTCCTACTTCATGCAGGCGAGTTGCAGCCT
>JACRFW010000020.1 GCA_016234265.1 Candidatus Magasanikiibacteriota bacterium | reverse complement strand
TTCTGACGTCCATGTTTTTTAATGTCCGCACTGCCACATTGTGGGCAGTGTTTTTTGTCATAGTGAACTCAAAAGTTAAAATTTTATCTAACTGTAGCAAAGAAAACGACTTTTTAGCAACTTGAAATGTCCATTAACTCTATTTTTTATGAGACCAATGTTGGTCTTATTTTTTTAAACTTCTGCATCATTTCTTTCAACTCCTTCTGGTTGCAAAGCCCAGCTTGAGAGCCGTGATTTTGTACTACGCCCGAGCTATTGGCAATACCCCATTCTAGGGCATGAGCAATGTCGTGGCCGTGGAAGCGTGCGGTGAGAAAACCGGAAGAAAAAGCATCGCCGGCGCCGGTTTTAGAGACTACTTCCACCGGGTAGGCATCAAGATGCCACACTTCTTCGGCGGTGCCAGCCCAGGCGCCGTGGGAACCGTCAGTTAAGGCTACTTCTTTCGGGCCCAGACTACAAAGCTCGCGGATGATGGTGCGCACACTTTTTTCTTTTTCTAAAGTTGAACCGAGGATTTTTTCCGCCTCTTCCAAGTTCACAATCAAGAGGGTGGCCCAGGAGATCGCCTCACGCAGTGCCAGGAGGGCGTATTTAAGCATATACGACCCTGGGTTGATGGCGAGACTAGTTGATGGGTGTTTGTCGAGGTAACTGTGGAGTTTTTCTTGTACGGTTTCAAACCCGGCGCTCATGCCGGTGTAGTATACCCAGTCGGCCGGGGGCACAGAACTTGGCCAACGGTATTTTTTCTCGTTTGAATATGATAAAATTGTCCGCTCTTTTTTATAATTCAAAATAATGGAATAGCGCGTTTTATTTTTTGTGTCCTCTGTAATAAAATCCGTATTCACCTTTTCTTTTTTAAGTGCCTCAATCGCCATAGCGCCGTTAGCATCGCCCCCGACGGTGCTGATAAGAGCGGTGGTTAAACCCAGCCTAGTCGCCCCCACCAGCACGTTCGGCGCATTACCGCCCAGGCTCTGGAAACTATCAACAATGGGAATTTTACTGCCATAATCAAAACACAGCTTCATTTCATCGTTTTTCTCCGACAAATGGCACTTCGCCTCGGTGCAGGTTTCGTCAATTTGCACATGGGTATCAATGATCGGGTCGCCGATGCCGATGAGGTTGTACATAGTTTTTGGTTTACCCTCCCCTATAAGGGGAGGGACAGAGGGTGGGGTTAAATCGTTTTTTCTTTATCGTCGGTACTGTGGTGGTGTTTCCCACGCAAAATTTGAATCAGTTCTCTTCCCGCGACCAGGAAGACTCCGGCGGACAGAAACATGAAAATTACGTTGTTAACCGCCAGAGAATAGACAAACAGCGACGCCGAGGCGACGACAAACACCGCGTCTTGTCGTTTTTCCTGTTCCAAGAGTACAGCGTAAATAAAAGCGATGGCGCCCATAAAACCGACCACGTTAAACACCGTTATTACTATCGGCCAGGGGAGCGAGGGGAAGAGATTGCTAAGAGGCATAGAGTTGAATGCTAAATGTTAAATGACGAATGTCAAATGTGCTATGGCATCCAGGTATTAATATAGCCGATGGCTTCAAGGGCGGCGATGACGCCTTGCCCCGCCGCGATGACGATTTGTTTGTGTGGGATGTCAGTGACGTCGCCAGCCGCGAAAATGCCCGGCACAGTGGTGTGGCATTTGGTGTCTACAAAAATTTCCCCTTGTTTATTTTTGGCAACGGGGCCAGCGAAACCAGAATTGGGAATGGCTCCAACATGCACCATCACACCGTCCACGGCAAGCGTGTGAACGCCGATCGCATCCTGGTATTTTATACCTTCTACTTTTTTATCGCCAGTAATTTCTAATGTTTTAGCGGCATAAATAATTTTAATATTTTTATGTGCCTTTAGCTTGTCTATCAGAATTTTTTCGCCCTTGGGAAATCCGCCTTGGGTTTCCGGCGTATCGGGGAATTTGCTGATGATGTAGGCCGGTTTGGCAATTTCCGCGAGCATGAGCGCAGATTCTAGGGCTGAATTGCCCGAGCCTACCGTCACCGTCACTTTGCCTTTGTACAGCGGCCCATCGCACACCGTGCAGGAGGTGACCCCTTTGTGATCCAGCCGCTCTTCACTCGGAACGCTGAGTTTTTTGGGGTGTATGCCGGTGCCGATGATCACTGCCTTGGTCTGAAGCTTCTCCACTTTTCCGGCCGGGTTTTTCGCCACCACCACCTGGTAATTTTTGGTCGGCACGATATTTTCCACGTACCAGCCTTCTTCAATTTTTACGCCGTAGGACCGGACATGCTTGGCAAATTGATCGGCCAGCTCAAAGCCCTGGATATCAATGATGCCAGGCCAGTTATTCACGACACCAGACAGGGCCACCTCGCCGCCGATATTCTGCGTGATCATTCGGAAATTAAGCTGTCGCCGTGTGGCGTAAATGGCCGCGCTGCAGCTGGCCGCTGACCCTCCAATTATAACTAGATCTATCATATATGAAAATTAACAACTAACAATTACACCAGCGCCGCCTTCAATTCCTGGTACGCTTTGCCAACGTCTTCCGCCTGCATAAACGCGCTCCCCGGGTAGACAATATCCACGCCCGCGTCCTTAAGCCCGCAGATAGTGGTTTTGTTGACAGCCCCGTCCACCGCACACAGGGGGCGTTTGGAAAGGGCGATAAACGCCTTTATTTTTTCTTTCACTTCAGGAATAAATGGAGAGCCTTGCCGGCCAGGGTGCACGGTCATAAACTGGACAACGTCCACACTGGGGAAATATTTCTCCGCCGCCGAAAGCGGCGTTTCAGGGTTCAATACCAGCCCAATTTCCCAACCTTCTTTTTTGGCGAAACTAATTGATCGCTCCACGCTCTCTGTCTCTACCGGGAATAACACTCGGAAAACCGATTCCACCGTCCGCCATTTACGCATTTCCTCAACTGGATTTTCTACCATCAAATGTACTTCAAACTGAAGTGTAGTTTCTAAGGTGTTGACTCGCTCAATATCCTGAAATGAAGTAGCAGCCACAAACTTTCCATCCATTACATCTATCTGAATATAAGGGAAAAAGGCTTCCAAACGGTGGACTTGCCGTTCAAATTCGGCAAACGTTGCCACCAGAACCGAAGGAATAATTTGCATAGATCATTTTTCTAGCGCCGCAATTTTTTTCAGTCGTCGCACTCGTCGTCCCAGCCCATCAAAATTATTTTCTAAAAAAGCTTTTACAATCGCCGCGGCGTGTTCAGTAGAAAGCACTCGGCTGGCGAGGCACAGCACATTCATGTCATCTTCTTTGCGTCCTCGCTCGGCCGCCTCAATACTGTAGCCTAGGCCCGCCCGGATGCCCGGCACTTTGTTGGCGGTGATGCACATCCCTTGGCCACTGCCGCAGAGCAAAATACCCCAATTTTTTTTGTTACTTACCACTTTTTTTGCTAAAGCAACGGCATAATCTGGGAAATCATCGTCCTCTTTGTACGTTTTAGCGCCCAAATCCTCAACCTTTTGTTGTAAGGTCTTAGTTATATAGGTAGCCAGATATTTTTTGAGCTTGTGTCCGGCGTGGTCGGCGGCGATATAGAGCATAAAAATATAGATAAACTGTCCCTAGTATAACAACGGCTATGAGTTTTGGCAATGTGTTGACTCCGGCTGCATCTATCTGCTATGGTATCTATCATTTATCATCCTTTTTGTTTTATGTCAGAAGGAAAAAAGGCTGTAGAATTTACCGGAGAGACGGCTAAACCGCCGGAGTTTTTTGATGAGTGGGAAAATTTTCCTAAAGAGAATCACCTTCTTGTAATCGAACAGTGGCTTGTCCCGTTTAGGGAACTTCTTCAACATTTGTCGCCTACCTCGAGCTTGCAGGATATTGAAGAAGCCCGGCAGTATATTGCTATGGTAAGGGATTATTTAGCGGAACAACATCTTGGCGAGGAAGAGTACCGTGAGGAAGAGTATGAGGGAGATCTTGTTGAGGGATTACGAGCATATCTAAGGCGAGCAGAGGGCTATATAAGGACAGTGGCCAAGCATATTCGGTAACTATGAGCGAACGACCACCCGGAGGCGGCGAGCAAAATCAAACAGAGATTGCAGCCAAAGCGATCCCGTTGTTTGATTTCCGTCATTGGGTGGCGGAGTTAATGACGACTGGTGAATGGGAAAAAATCAGAAGAGAAATTGAATGGCTGGAAGTTAAGACCGGTTCTTTTAAAAATAAACCAGGAGCCGGATCCATTGAGGAAATGTATAAAGCTATGGGTGTCGCCACCACCTTGGTTACAGGCACTTTGCAGTACGAGAACGTAAAACATCGAGAACTGGTTAAACAACTGCTTGGTTATTTTTGTGTGCTTGACGAATTCTTGTTTGAATATCAGAAGCAACATCCGGTTGAGACAAAATAGTCGGACTGTTTGGTACTATACTGTACCAAATATGTTTTGGCTATCGCATCTTACTACGAAAATTTCAGGGAACACCGTTCGTCTGAAAACTAATTCAGACGAATGGTATTGCCGGGTGCCGATGGACGAATCCACCGGCACCCGTTTGTTTCACTTCCACCACACCTTGAAGGTGCGGGCCCACCTGTTGAAGGCGCCGACCACGTGGCGCGTCGCCAGCTTGCCGAAGCGGTAGAGCGCGTACGCGATGCCGATGGCCACCGCGCACCAGGCCAATACAGCGAGGATGTTGCCGGCGTAGTTGATGGAGCTCGCCCAGTAGCCGGCCCGGCTCGCCTGGTAAGCGTACGGCGCGAAGTCCTGGCACGCGTTGCGCGTGTCGTAGCGATAGCTGGAGTCCGCGCATCCGATCGAAAGGTCGATGAACAGCCAGCTGAGGATCCACGAGCTGGCCACGAGTCCGAGGGCGACGTTCATCCGCCGACTGGGGAAGTAGTTCTTGAGCACGAACTCCTTCCGCATGAACTGCTCCACGAAGGTCGGGCCGACGATCGCCGTCAGCCACAGTAATTCAGTGGTGAGAGCGCAGAGCACCATGAAGGTGGAGCTGTACTCAAAAAGCTTCCAGAGATTCGCAGTGTTCATGGTTCTTCTCCGCGCCGCAAGGGCGCACCGTGATATGGGGGTGAAAGGGAACTTTGGCCATTCTCAAACCCCGCTTAGTGGAGGTCGGTGAATGGCCAAAGTTCTTTGTAATGAGCGTACAGTACACTTAAAGCAAGCGTAATGTAACACACAATATTAGCACAAAACGAGGTTTTGTCAATAGCTATGAGGGTTTGGGCCTTGTTTAGCCGTATTTTGACAAAAACCGCCAATTTCAGTACAATTTGACGGTATGTACAATGCCAATTTTGAAGAACAGAAAATTCTAGAGTTTTGGGATAAAGATAAGACGTTTGAAAAATCCGTCAGCGAGCGTTCGGAGAAAAAACCGTACGTTTTTTACGATGGCCCGCCGTTTGCGACCGGCCTGCCCCACTACGGGCATATTTTGAGTTCGGTCATCAAAGATGTGGTGCCGCGTTACTGGACTATGAAGGGGTACCGCGTGCGTCGTCGTTGGGGGTGGGATTGCCACGGCCTCCCGATTGAAAATTTGGTGGAGAAGGAACTGAAAATTTCGGGCAAGAAAGAAATTGATGGCTGGGGAATTGAGAAATTCAACGAAGCCTGCCGCTTCAAAGTGTTGCTTTATACGCAGGAGTGGAAAAAGATGGTGGAGCGCATCGGCCGCTGGGTAGAATTTGATACCGCGTACAAAACTATGGATTCCTCGTATATGGAATCTGTTTGGTGGTCTTTAAAAACTATTTGGGAAAAGGGACTCATCTACGAAGGGCGTAAAGTTTTGATGTACTGCCCGCGCTGCGAAACACCAGTCTCCAAAGCAGAAATTGCGATGGATAACAGCTATAAAGATATTACGGAGGAGTCAGTAACAGTAAAATTCAAGATCAAGAATCCGAAGAAACACGGTCTGCCAGAAAATACCTATATTTTGGCTTGGACAACCACGCCCTGGACTTTGCCTGGCAACGTGGCGTTGGCCGTCGGCAAAGGTATTGGATATTTGATATTGGATATTGGCGGTGAGAATGTTATTTTGGCGAAAGAGCGTGTTGCAGCGGTAAGCGGTGATAAACAGTATACAGTAATCAAAGAAATAAAAGGTTCTGATCTTGTCGGTCTTGAATATGAACCGCTTTTTGACCTGCCAGCGGTAAAGTCGGCCGGCAAAAAAGGCTACTACGTTGCGACCGCGGATTTTGTCACGACCGATGACGGCACGAGCGTGGTGCATACAGCCGTTATTTACGGCGAAGATGACTATAATCTGGGCGTAAAATTAGATTTGCCGATGGTGCCGATGCTCAACGAAAAAGGAGAGTTCAATGACGTGGCGCCGGAGTTTTTGCGCGGCAAATATTTTAAACAGGCCGAGAAAGATATCAAAAAAGACTTAGACGCGCGAGGTCTGCTCTTTGCTCGTGAGCAATTTACGCACTCGTATCCGCACTGCTGGCGCTGTGACACTCAGCTTTTCTACAATGCCATCTCGGCGTGGTTTATTGATATCCAAAAAGTCAAACCACGATTGATTGAGCTGAACAAAAAAATTAATTGGTACCCGGAACACCTCAAGAATGGCCGGTTTTTAAATATTTTGGAAACTGCTCCGGACTGGAATATCTCGCGTAATCGCTACTGGGCCACGCCCTTGCCATTCTGGAAATGTGAAGATAAAAAATGCGCGGGGGTCGTCTGCATCGGCAGTGTCGCTGAATTAAAAAAGCAGGCATTAAATTTTAGTGAAGTATTTTCAACCGACACGGTTGAAAAAATTGATCTGCATAAACACATTGTTGACCAAATTAAGCTCAAATGCGATCACTGCGGCGGGGTGATGGCGCGCATCCCCGAGGTGATTGACTGCTGGGTGGAATCAGCCTCCATGCCCTTTGCCGAGTTCCACTATCCGTTTGAAAACAAGAAAACGTTCCAAGAGCGGCACCCCGGGCAGTACATTGCCGAATATATCGCCCAAACGAGAGCCTGGTTTTATTACATGCATGCCATGGCCGTGTTATTATTTGATGATGCCAGCTTTAAAAATTGCGTCACCACCGGGACGATTCTCAACGAAAAAGGCGAAAAACTTTCCAAGTCTAAACAAAATTATCCTGATCCCTGGAAAGTGATTGAACAATACGGGGTAGACTCTCTACGTTATTACCTGATGACGAGCGTCGTCATGGAAGCCGACGATCTCTTCTTCAATGAGCGCGAGGTGCGCGAAGTCTACAACAAAGTTGTTAATATGTTGTGGAACGTCGTGACGTTCTATCAGTTGTACGCCGGCAATGTCATCCTGAACGGAGTGAAGGATCCCTTAAATTCTGATAAGAGTGATTCTTCCCGTCAAAGGCGGGCAGGCGCTCCGCTCAGAATGGCGAATAACGTATTGGATCGTTGGATTTTAGCCAAACTGCAGGTGTTGATACGGGAAGTCACAGAGAATATGGACAAGTACAACACCATCAAAGCCGGCCGGCCGATTAAAGATTTTATTGACGAACTTTCCACCTGGTACGTGCGCCGCTCGCGCGATCGCTTCAAAGGCGATGATGCCTCTGACGCCGCCGTCGCGGTGACAACGCTCCGCGAAGTTTTGACGACACTTTCAAAACTCATGGCGCCATTTATGCCATTTATCGCTGAAAAAGTTTTTCAAGAAGTAACGGGGAAGATGACGAGCGTACACTTGGAAATGTGGCCAAAAGCAGGGAAGGCGGACTCAAAAATTATTACCGAAATGGAGCAAGTGCGAAAAATAGTAGAGCTGGGTCTAGCGCTTCGTGCCGAAGCGGGTGTAAAAGTCCGCCAAGTTTTAGGTGGCGTTGCCACTTCAGCAAAACTTTCCCAAGACTTACAACAGATCGTCGCTGACGAGTTAAATGTCAAACAAGTTTTGGCAAAACAATCCGCGGTAGGGAAGTGGCAAACCAAAGAAGACAGCAAACTCTCTGTGAGTCTCAACGCGGAGATAACAGCCGCCCTCAAAAAAGAAGGTCTGATTCGCGAAATAATTCGCACCATCAACCAGATTCGCAAAGAGCAGGGACTTACTATAAGTGATAAAGTAGTCGTGCGCTACCACACCGGCGACACCTTGCTCGCCAGTGTCTTCAAAGATTTTGCCTCGGAAATTCAGAGCTCGGTTCTGGCCACCAAACTAGAAAAGAGCGCGGGTAGCAGTCTCTCCGAAGTGGCCATTGATAACAGGGCTGTCCGCCTGCAGGTAGTGAAGCTGTAAAAGCGCTGAAATAAGCGAAAGCAAGAGAAAAAGCATTGACAAGCGCCTGTCAGAATGGTATGCTGGGAACTTCGGTAGTGCCGTCCTTTATAACTTTTCCATATCTATGGAATTGCGGAGTTTTCCTCCAGAGCCCCACCCTGCCGGTTGCGCCAGACTACACAATTTCACTTCGTCGACAATTTGCTTCACTAATCCGATAACCCAGAGTGCTTGCTAAGCGCTGTGGGTTATTTATTTTTCCAACTTTGAAACCACGGCGGTATGAAGCTAAGTTTATCAAAATTTTTTCCACCGGGAACCGAATATTTTTACTCCTTCCCCGCTGGGGAAGAATCAAACTTTTTTAACAAAGTCCCCGCCTGGAAAGAAGAGCTGGTGGCAGCGCGTCCTCTGGTCTGCGCCGGGAAAGACGTGAAGGTAGTGGCTTTCGCCGCCGCCGTCTCACCGGAAATACTCACCACTCTGCGACACGACATTGGTCTGCCCCTGGTTGATGAAAAACAAATCATTATTTTGCCTCTTACCATAAATGCCCATGTACAAGGGCGTCTGCGTAATGGTCTGCTGAAGAAAGCTCTCTTGCAATTGGTGACCCCGGGGAAGTTGGTTATGGCGCAACCGTTTCTCGATCCGGAACTGGCCCACTTATTCCAGATTTCTCCAGAAATAAGCGTGTGGTTGAATGATAAGAAAAACATGCCTGACTATATTCCTCATCAATTTTTGCCGCCTCGCTATGCGACTTTTGATAATGGCGCACATATCGCTTTTCGCGCCGAACAGATTAATTTTCCTTGTGTTATTAAGGTATCGTCTTCAAGCTCCGGCGATGGCGTGCGTATTTGTCGAAACGAGAGTGAATTTGAAAAGGTCCACAAAGAATTTAAAGATATCCACGGGACAATATTCGTAGAGAAATATATCCAAGCGGCTCATAATCTTGGTATCCAATTTGGCATTCCCTATAACCCTGATGAACCAATTGAAGTTATCGGCATCAACGAGCAGCTAACGACCGCTGACGGCGAGTACCTGGGGGCGGTGATAGACCTCACCGAGCGCATTCAAGGGCTGGAAGAGGTCTATCGAATAATGCGCGATATAATTTTGCCGGCCGCTCGAAAAAAAGGCTGGTACGGCGTGGGGGGATTTGATGTGCTCTTCGATCAAGAAGGGAAGTTCTATTTTATTGATTGTAATTTCCGCATGACGGCTATTACGACCTATCTGTATCAGGTAAAAAATAATGAGATTCAAAAATCGGTCGCCACGTTCACCGGCACTTTCCACGGCAGTGAGAAAGAATTCAGAGATACGGTTTTACCACTGGCGCGTTTTGCTAATCCCGATCAACGTATGCATGTTATCACAATGACCAAACATAAAAATGATCTGCATTTTAATGCCGGCTTGTTTTTTGATCCAACGGTTAAAATTGCCGAAGCGGCCCGCCAGCTTCTCGTCGTCGGTATAGAATCCGAGGTGTTGAAGCGATTTAGTAATGGAACCTAGCGGTATGGGTATGAGCTTGATGGAGAAAAAATTGCTCGTGGTTAATAGTGCCACACCCAAGAAAAGCTATATCTTGGCGCGGTTAAAAGAGCTAGGGGTGAAACTTATTTGTTTGAATACAGAAAAAAAAGACTGGGCTGAACAGTACGTTGACGAATGGATTTTGGCCGATACTTTTGATCACGTTGCCTCTATTCAGCAGGTTGAGTTATTTATTCGTATTCATCCAGAGTCCTCGCCTGATGGCGTTATTACTTTCTGGGAAGATGATGTTCTTCTAACTTCTAAACTAAGCGATTATTTTGGTTGGATAGGTATTCCTTTAAGCATCTCAAGCAAAACTAGAAATAAGTATTCTTTCCGAGAGTTTTGTCAGGAGAATAACCTACCGGCTCCACATCACACAACCGTTAAAACCGAGGCTGACGTGACACTGGCGACACAGCAATTTACCTTCCCCCTCGTTGTAAAACCAGCCTATGGATCACACAGTGCTTTTGTTATAAAAGCTGGCAGTGAAGCGGCGTGTCGTGAGGCAGTGCGCTATATTCAAGAGCATCTTTCTGTGGCTGTGGAATCCGCCCTCACCGACGGGTTAGATATAATTGTTGAAGAATATTTGGATGGACAAGAAGTAGATGTTGATCTTTTGGTGCAGAGAGGAACAATTGTGTTTAGTTCCATCACCGATAATGAAAAAACAAATGAACCATATTTTGTAGAAACGGGAGAATCAATTCCCTCTGCTCTCCCCGCCGCCACTCAAGCAGAAATTGTGGCACTGGCGAGCCAGACCGTGCAAAAGCTCGGCATTCAAAACGGCTGCCTGCATTTTGAGGCTAAGGCAACGTCACGGGGGCCATTCCCCATTGAGGTTAATCTGCGCATGGGCGGTGGGGAGGTTTATTTTTTTAATAACCAGTGCTGGGGAGTTGATCTGGTGGAAAATGGGGCCAGAATTGCTTTAGGTGTACCCTGTCACCCAAAAAAAGCGGCATCTCCCCTAGCCTATATTGCTACTGAACAATTTTTGCCAGAGCGCTCGGGCCGGTTGTCCGTCATCATTGTAGATGAAAAAGTAAAAAATCTTGGATACGTTGCTGAATTGGTTTTTGAAAAAAAGGAATCGGAGAACATTTTTGCCGCGCCGGAAGGTTATGATTGTATTGGTTGGGTGACGGTATTCGGAGAAAGCTCTCAGGATGCCCAAAAAAATCTGGCGGAAGTGAAACAGTACATACAGTATCGCATAGACTAGCCTCGGCCCCCAGGCAAAGGGGTATTGACATTCTGCTTTGTTTCCGCTATAACTAGAGAACAAGTAATCTAATCACATTACCTTTATGTTGGATGTTAAACAAATTTTTGATCTCGGCATCAAACTCGGTATCGCCGCCGATCCGCGCGGGCAAAAAGGTATTAAAAAATATCTGGCCCGGGTAAAAAAGGAGTACGATGCTCTGAAGCCGGAAGACAAAAAGTATTTTGATACCGATAATTTAACCAATCCATTTCCGGACAGCGACATTCATGTTAATGATAAAAAAGCATCGGTGAAACGCGTATTGGCCGGCATTGATATCAATGGGCCAGAGATTCTGCTTGCGAGTCAGCTCGGTGAACGCAATAAAAAAATTGATCTGGTCATTGCCCACCACCCTGAGGGCAAGGCTCTCGGCAACCTCCACGCGGTGATGGAAATGGGCGTGGACATGGGCATCGCTCTCGGCCTCCCCATTCATTTGGCCGAAAAAATTATGGAAGAACGCATGCGCGAAGTGGCCAGAAGCATTCATGCCGGAAATCTGTACCAGGTGGTAAGCGTCGCCGAGCACTTGAAGATTAATTTTATTAATACTCATACCATTACCGATAACATGGTACACACATTCATTGAAAAACTTGTTGCCAAACAACGACCAGAAACAATTGGCGACATGCTGGAGCTTTTGTTGGAGCTTCCGGAATACCAAGAGGCGCGTCGGATGGGGTTTGGACCCACCATTTTTGCCGGCAGTCCTAAAAATCGGTTGGGCAAGATCATGATTGAGATGACTGGCGGCACCGAACCATCGCCCAAAGTATATCCAGAGCTATCGCGCAGCGGCATCAGCACCATTGTGGGCATGCATATGCGCAAAGAAACACTGGATAAATCAAATGAATCCCAGCTCAACGTCGTTATCGCCGGTCACATGTCGTCCGACTCGCTTGGTATGAACCTATTTTTGGATGAGCTGGAGAAAAAAGGCATTGAAATTGTGCCGTGCGGCGGCCTTATTCGGGTGAGCCGGAATAAAAAAAAGAAATAAACATGCAGTAGACCCCGGTGATGAACCGGGGTTTTTAAACTATTGACAAAACTGTTAAACTATGGTATCCTCTATAGTTAGTTTACACAAGAAGAAATGGTTGTTTCTCGGGAGAGATAGCCACTTCTTCTGGTGATCCGCCATTCCGGCGGACAAGAAGAGGCATCCCATGAGGAATGGGAATAAGGAGGCTGCCATGAGCAATGGCGCCGACAGCAACACGGTGTTCGAAAGGTTCGCGAAGCTCCTCCTCGCCATCGGCACGATGGTCGTGGAGGGCAAGCGGAAGGCCGAAGAGGTGGCCGACTGGCTCCAGGTGGTTCTGGTGCGGCCGGATTTTCACACCCTTCTCACCGCGCCCCGCGAGGCGCGCACCGACACCACCCCCGAGGGCGGCTGGGCCAAGGAGTGGGCCGCGTTCTACCAGGAGGTCTTCGGCCTCACGGTGGACTTCGCGGGCATCGCCATCTCGGAGGCCAAGCCCGGCTTCGGCTGGGTGGTGATGGTTCCGCCGGGGCTGACGCTCAACCGGGTCTGGGCGGCCTGCCGCGACCAGTTCCCGTGCTACTCGGCCTACGGGGACGACCTGGATAAGGCGGTGCAGACGAACGATCGCCAGGCGACCACGGCCTACGCCCAGCGCTTCCGCAATCGCGTGGAAGCCGACGAGGAGCTGAAGAACCTCTCGGCGACCGATCTCGGCAAGGGCAAGGTCCAGGGCATCACGCTCCTCGAGCGCATCCTGCTGGAGCTCTGGTACTTCTGGAAGACGGGCGGGGGCCACCTCGACCTCGTCAACTGGACGCTCTGCGCGGGTTCGCGGGGTTCGGACGGCGGCGTGCCGAGCGCCAGCTGTTGCGGCTACCGGTTCCAGGTCCTCAGCTGCCTTCCGGACAGCGCCGGCGACAGCTTCCGCACTCGCGCCGCAGTCTGACACTCGGCACTTCGCCCTTCGTCCCTTCGTTCACCGTTCGTTCTTTCCTCTTTCCGCCCCTCCCGACGTACGTCGGGAGGGGCGCATCATTTTAGATTGAATTTTGATAGTAATTATGCTAGGATACGCTCACTATGATCTCCCTCATTCACGGAAAAATTATCAGTCATCACGGCGAAGAAGTGACTATTCTGACCTCGGGCGGCGTTGGGTATCACGTCAAAGCGAGCCCGACTGCGCTTGCAGAGTGCCGGGTCGGAAGCGACATTCAACTGGATACCTATTTGGTCGTGCGCGAAGACGCGCTGGAGCTGTTTGGGTTCGCGAACATCGCCGAAAAAGAACTCTTCAAAAATTTTCTCACGGTTTCTGGTGTCGGCCCGAAAACGGCTCTGCATTTGCTCGCGCTTGGGAGTGTGGAAGAAACGACGCTCGCCATCGGCCGGGGTGATGTAGAGTATTTGACCAAAGTCAGTGGTATTGGCAAAAAAACCGCCGAGCGCATTGTGGTAGACCTGAAATCAAAAGTGGCCAAGGGTCTGAAAGATAGCGGGGTGAATATTCCGGCTGTTAATGACGCGGTGAGCGACGTCATTGATGGCCTTGTGACGCTCGGCTATTCAGTTCTGCAAGCGCGCGATGCCGTGAAAAATCTTGATCCGAAAGGGAAGACAAGTGAACAGCTCCTACGTGAAGCACTCCGGGCAGTTAAATAAAAAATGTCATTCTGACCCCGCCGATGGCGGGGGAAAAATCTTCCGCTTACGCCCATTACAAACGGCATAAAAGGAAGATCCTTCACCCCTGCGATGGGGTTCTGGATGACAATAAAAAACTCTACTTTCGTAGGGCTTTTTCTTTTTGAAGAATTTTTATTTTTTTCTTCGCGCCGCGGTTGTAGCCGCCGGGCGAGCCATCGCTACGAACGACGCGGTGACAGGGGATAGCGGGGTCGTAATTTTTATTTAGCGCGTTGCCGACGGCGCGAGCGGCCCGCGGCTCCCCGATTTTCTCGGCTACTTGTTGGTACGTTAAAACTTTTCCTCGCGGAATTTTTTTCACCACCGCGAATACCTTATGCTGGAAAGGAGTAAGCATGTTATTTCATTTTTTCCCGGAGCATTTTTTCCACGACTTGCGGGTCAGCACTGCCCTCGGAGGCTTTCATCGCCATGCCAATCAAAAATTTGATGAGCGGCTCTTTGCCCGCCTTGAATTCAGCTATCTGTTTCGGATAATTTTTGATGATGTCATCAACGATCGCGCCAATTTTACCCGTGTCGCTAATTTGGCCGTAGCCTTTTTCTTCCATAATATGGGTCGGGTCTAGATTCACGCCGGAGTCTAGCATTTCGGCGAGAATTTTTTGGGCGTTGGTGGAGTTTACGCGGTTGGCGTAGATGAGCGCCACCAGCTCGGCAAAATTCTCCGGTTTTACTTTGAGTATTTTAATGTCAATGGCCCGTTCCTTCATGGCGCCCATTAGTTTGCTGGTCAGCCAGCCGCCGGCGAGCCGCGCCAAATCTTGGGCCGTTTTGCAGAGTGGTGGTTTGTCAGTATTTTTATCTTTTTCCACGCACGCGTGCGTTTCGGGCAGGGCATGAAGCCACGCCGTGAGCTCACTCATCACATTCTCCACATACTCGGCCCAGGCTGGTTCGGCGGTGAGCAGGTAGCTATCAGCGTAGGAAAAACCGTATTCCTGGTGGAAGCGTTCCCGGCGCGCCAGGGGCAGTTCACCAATCGAAACAGCAGATGCAATTTTTAGCGGCTCAAAAGGCGGTATATCCGGTTCGGGAAAATAGCGATAGTCAGCGGACGTTTCCTTAAAGCGCTGATGCACGGTGGCTTGCGTTCCCTCATCCCAGCCCCGGGTCTCCTGCTGCCACGTTTCGCCTTTCCCGAGCAGTGCCGTTTGCCGTTTGACCTCAAATTCTATGGCTTTTTCCACCGCGCGAAACGAATTGATATTTTTTACTTCCACTTTTGGGTTCAGCTTATAGCCAGCTTTGGGGGCGAGAGTGCCGCGCTCCTTGGTGAACCGGCCTGCCTCTTGGAGTGACACATTGGCCTCACAGCGCATCTGGCCTTTTTCCATATCGGCATCGCTCACGCCCAAGTAACGAAAAATAAGCTGAAGTTCTTGGCAGTAGGTTTTGGCTTCCAGGGCACTCTCTACATCGGGTTCGGAAACGATTTCCACCAGTGGTACGCCGGCACGGTTAAAATCAACGAGGGTATTTCCGACGTCACTGTCCTTCTGAGGCGTAGCCGAAGAATCCCTCCGTTGGCGGGGGGATCCTTCGCTCCGCTCAGGATGACTCACTGCGTGAGTCAGCTTGGCCGTGTCTTCTTCTAGGTGTACGCGCGTGATGCCAATAGTCGCATTATCGCGCTGGTTTTTTTCTTGGGCATGATTAAACGTCAGCACAATTTCACCATGCTCGCCGATTGGCTGATCGTACTGGGAAATTTGGTAGGCTTTCGGCAGATCCGGATAAAAATAGTGTTTGCGGTCAAACTTGCTTTCAGCGTTGATAGTACAGCCAAGGGCGCGGGCAATTTTGACCGTGTCTACAATCGCCGACCGATTCGGTACGGGGAGTGTACCCGGATGAGCCAGACAAATTTCGCAGATATTAGTGTTTGGTGTCGCTACGAAGGGGTTGTTGGCGCAACGGCAGAACATCTTAGACTTTGTCTTCAATTCTACGTGGATTTCAAGCCCAATAATGGGTATGTAACTAGGCATAAAACAAGAGAGTATGGTGGCCGTAGCGTATCATTTTTGTCTTATTTTGGCAACAAAATTTCACCCTCGCGAGTGGCGGGAGTAAAGCCTTAGAAGTCATTCCTATGGCTGTGATGAAAGTGAGGATGCTGTGGGAAGCGGATTGTTTTTAGCGCTTTGGTAGAGGATGACGCCGGCAATAAGAGTGAGGGGGGCAATCGCCGCCTGGATGACGGCTCCGAGCAGATTGGTCACTGCGTTATCAATAAATGGCGGGGTGGGCAGAAAGAGCAGCAGTCCGGACAGCAACCCTTGCAGAACAGCCGAACACAAAGCGAACAGAACGGTCGGAACCGCTAAGCGTACAGCGACATCAAACCAGCGTCCTCGGACTAGCTGTTTGCTTTCGCGCAGAGTCGCTCCCAGGCCTGGGTAGCCGTCAAGAATGATGCGATAGTAGGTAAACGCGTACCACACCAAAAAAATGAGCCCAGGAATCACCAAGAGAATTGTGCCGCCGAAAACGATGGCGCCGACGACGACGCCAACCAAGATGATCGGCCAGACCAGTCGCCGCCCGGCCACAAATGTTTGTTTCCATGAGAGCGCGCTCTGCCCGCGCACCATTGCCCCAATCGCGGCGGTCAAAGCGATTGAGTTCCAGATGGCAAAAAGCCCGGCCGCGGCCATAAGGACGAGCAGGGTAATGTTGGTGGCGGTATTGAGCGCGTTTGACCGGCTGATAAAGACGCCGGCGAGGCCGGCGAAAAACAGTAGTACCGGGGGCAGAAAGAAAGATATGATATAGGCAACAAGCGCTTTCCAGTGGGTGCGATAAAGTCGCCAGGTTTGAGTGATGAGTTCGGAAACGCCGATGAGCATATAGTTACTTTTTTAAGATAGTTTGTAATAAAGCAATCGCTTGTTCTTTCATTATAGCAGACGGAAGTTCGCCCGACAACTCGTGCACCCTCGTGCCACGGGCGGAAAAAAGTTTTTGGTAGCTCGCCGAGGCAAATCGTTTGGCCGCCCGTTTCTGAAAAGCCAGTTGTTCAAAAATAACATTGTCGCGTTTGTCGTGGCGTTTTTCCAGGCGCTCAAGCGCGGTCTCCGGTTTAACCGTCGCGAGGATAAGGTGGTCGGGGCGGTATTTCAAAGCCAGAGCGTTGCCCGGGAGCGCAGCGAGTGTTTTAATCGGAATTTTTCCCAGGGCCTGATACGAAAGCGACGTGCTCACTCCGCGATCTTGAATGATGCATCGGCCCAGTTTGAGGAGCGGTATCAAAAGCTTGGTATAAAGAATCAGACGGTCTAATGAATAGGCTTCGGCAAGGGCGAACTCCGGGTAGCGCGAGCCGTTTTTTATCAGCTCCTCGCGGATGACTTTGCCTACCCCGCTGTAGCTGGGCTCGGCGCTGAAGATAAAATCATAGGCCTTGATCTCTGCTAGTTCTGGTGAGCGCCCATGCTCTTTCCAGTAGGCGCGCAAATCAAAAATGCCGTTGCCCTCTTTTTTAAGGTAATCTTTCCACGACTCAATCACGGTGCTTTTGCCACTGCCGTCCAGACCGTCAACGATGATGAACATAGCTATTTTTTGTACGTTACAAACGAAAATTCTTCATGGTCTTCCCGCGCCGTTTCTTTCCAAATGGCTCTATCAATCGTCGGGAAGAAAGCGTCGCCATCTACCGCGCGGTGTACTTCGGTAATATACAGAGTGTCCGCCAATGGAATAGTTTGTTCGTAGATTTGGCCGCCGCCGATAACCATGATTTCCTCGTCCGGATGTTCAATGACAGTGTCAGCGATAGTAGAATAGGTCTCTACCCCAGGCGGGACAGAGAGGCCGCTTTGGCGGGTGATAACGATATTAGTTCGTTCCGGCAAAGGCCGGAATTTCGGCGGGAGCGACTCCCATGTTTTGCGGCCCATCAAAACCGGTTTTCCCGCAGTCAGTTCTTTGAAGTGTTTCAGATCCTCCGGCATATGCCAAGGGAGGGCGCCGCCTTTGCCGATGCAGTTATTTTCCGCCACCGCGGCGATGAGTGAGAGCGACATAGGCTATACCGCTATCTCAAACGAAATTTTGGGGTGGCTCTCGTAGCCGGTGAGTTCGCTATCAGCATACTGCCAATTGAAAATAGATGTGAAATTTTTTGTCTCAATGTGAGCGAGCAGGTAGGTGTTCGGGTCGCGGGCGAGCTGCTCTTTGGCGCCATCAATATGGTTAAGATAGATATGTACATCAGCCAGGAAGCCGACCAGCCTTCCTTCCTTCAGGCCGGTTTCTTTGGCCAAAAGATGTAGCAAAAGCGCATAGCTCGCGATATTAAAAGGCAATCCGAGCATAGTATCAACCGAGCGTTGGTTCCAGAGTAGGTTCAGACGGCCGTTTATAACTGTGATCTGGAAAGCATAGTGGCAGGGCGGGAGCGCCATCTGGTCTATCATAGATGGGTTCCAGGCGGACACCAACATACGGCGGTTGCCGGGGTCGTTTTTAATAGTTTCCACTAATTTTTTCAACTGATCTACGCCCTGATTAGCATAATCGGTGTCATAATTTTTATAGGGCGCATTAAAATGCCGCCACTGGAACCCATACACGGGTCCGAGATCGCGCTCCGCGGCCATTTTTTGCTTGGTTTCAGCATCATGAGCATAGGGTACTTTTTTCGGCGAACACCATTCATCCCAAATATGGTTGTTGCGCTCCTGGAGCCAGTTTTTATCGGTGATACCTTTAATAAAAAACTCCAGTTCTGACGCAATCACTTTGAAGGGCATTTTTTTAGTGGTGAGAAGCGGAAACCCGTTCGCCATGTCATGCTCAAACATGGCGCCGGCAATCGCCATGGTTCCCGTACCGGTGCGGTCAGTCTTCCGCTCCCCGGTCTCCAGAACTTTTCGGACAATATCTAGATATTGCTGCATACATTTCGCGGGGTATTATTAGAAACCCGCGAATACCCTGCGGTTTTTACCGCTGGGTAAGCGGGCAAGTACAGATTAATACGTCGGCGGAGCCGACTCTACTTCTAAAAAACCCGCCCGGATACCCTGCGACTAGTCGCAGGGTCGGGTTTATTTCTCCCCGATTATACCCCTAATATGCGGTCTTGTCATATTGTTTACCCACAGTACAAAACCCCCCGATAGGTTACATCGGGGGGCTAAATAATAGAGCTACGTAGGGACAGCGGCGTGGCCGTGTCCCTACGGTTGAGGGGGACTACCAGAAGAAGATCGCATAGGAGAGAATGCAGAGAATGGCCGCGAGGAGCCCGATCTGCACCCAGTCACGGGTCCTGCTTCCTCGCTCCATCTGCCTGATCTCCCGGAGCGCACCCTGGATTCCCAGGAGCAACTCCAAGGCGGCGTCTTCGTCACTTCTTCCGCCGCCCCCCCGCCTCCCTTCAGGAGATTGAAGGTACGGGCGGCGACTTCCTTCTTCCCGTTTGACACGGCGTACTCCTTTCCTTTGGAAAACGAGGTTAACCAGCGTCAAAACAGTTCATTATGGGGCTATCCTTAGTTATTGTCAATGAATCTTGTCCACATCTTTGTCCACAACGATATTACACAGAGATTTTACGGGCATACTAAAAGAGTTATCCCCAAAAGCGCACTGTTCATTTTTTCCATATAGAGGTAAACTACATAGTATATGAAATCCACCTCATCTATTGCAGCTCAAAAGCAGGTTTTCTTGGAAAAATTAAGAAGCCCAAGTAACCAGGCGGCTTACAAACGATATGTGGGTGCGCCAATCCGTTATGCTGGCGGTAAGAGTTTAGCCGTTGGTTTGATAGTTGAACGAATACCAGACGACGTAAAAATGGTCGTATCTCCATTTTTAGGCGGCGGGTCAGTTGAGGTGGCTATAGCAAATGAATTAAGCATCCCTGTCATCGGGTACGATATATTTGATATCCTCACGAATTATTGGAATGTTCAGCTTAATAATCCAAAAGCTCTCTATAATCGTCTGCTTGAATTTAAGCCGACAAGAGAATACTTCAAAAAAGTAAAAGACCGTCTCAAAAGATATTGGAATAAAGAAGAAAAACTAAACAAGCTTGATCTCGCCGCACATTATTATTTTAATCATAACACCTCTTACGGGCCACACTTCCTGGGGTGGCCATCTAGCGTTTATCTACAAGCGGGACGATACCAAAAAATGCTTGAAAAGGTACATAATTTTCGTGCGCCCAATCTGCATGTAGAATGCGCGTCCTTTGAAGACATTATGGAGAAACACAGAGACGATTTCCTTTATCTTGATCCTCCATACTATTTGGACGGCGATAGTAAAACTTTTGTTGGTCTATATCCGCACAGAAACTTCCCGATACATCACAAAGGATTTAAGCACGATTTGTTACACCGGTTACTCTTGAAACATAGAGGCGGGTTTATATTGTCATATAACAACTGTTTAACAATAAGACAAGAGTACGCGAATTTTGATAAAATCGAACCATCTTGGCAATATACTTTTAGTCAGGGAGATACCAGAATCGGTGAAAATAGGAAACGAGACAATGGGGGACTTTATGTAAAAAAATCACATGAATTGCTTATATGGAAAAATTAAAACGAAAGAAACGTGGGCTATCCAGCGAAAATGCCAGATGGGTACGGCAAAGCGGACACAATGATGCCTTAGAGTTTGCTATAACAATAGGATTGCCAAGGGACTATAGAAACGACCCAAAAGCCAAAAAAGATGTTATTGATCCTTCTGGCGATGCTCATTCGGTAAAAAGTGGGCAGAAGAAATGGCAGATATTTTTGTATGGACTTGGACGCTTTGAATCCGATGATGCTTTCCGTGTAATGAATGGTATTGGAGCCTTGCTCATTGAATGTATAAAATCGTTTCCTGATACATTTGCGGAATATGAAGCTGATAAAATCGCCGCAAAAGAGAGATTGCGAGTACATATGCGAGCTTTGTTGGCAAAATTAAGTGAGAAGCCACGTTTGCGAGCTTTCTTCAACAAATCCCTTTTCAATGGCGGCGAGGTAAATTATTTAACGATAAAACACGATGGCATTTTTCACGTTTTTATTAATGATGATGTTCTTGATGTGTTTAGCACAAATCTAAAAGTAGCCAATTCACGGGCTATCAGTGTCGGACAGATTGCGGAACAGAAAGTAATTTTTCTTTACAATGGCCTAAATCTAGCAGAATTGGAAATGAGAAATGATACCAGAACTCATTACCGAGAAATACGTTTTAATATGATAAAGCCTAGGGCAATGGCGTTATTACTTGAAAAGATACCTGTTGTTAGTAGTTTTAATGAAAAGGTTATCATACATGGAAACGCAATAAAAAAATTTGGTCGGTGGGTTAGACAGAAGAGGAGCGGTGGCGTTTGACGCAACCAACGCTCGTATAATACCTTTTTTTGATTAAGCTTTTCTAATTTTGATGCCTCAGGCTACTTTCTTTCCGTCCTCTTTTTCCGGCTTCTTTTTGCCGAATATTTTAAGCAGGCCGCGCGCCGCTTTTTTTAGATAAGTTTCATCATCTCTCTCTGTTTTTTTACCGGGTAAGAGGTTAATAATCGTTTCCGCCTTCCCTGGTTCATTGCGCCACAAATGTTTTAAGGCATCTTCCACCACCGGTGGAATTATCCCTAAGTTATTTCTATCCTTAAGCTCCGCCAGTCTGAACCATATTTCTTCCTTGACCCAGTTATCGTTATAATTTTTGCCGTTGGACTTTAGTTCCGTCAGGTAGTCAGAAATATCGTCAATAAAATTTCTGGCTCGCGGATTTTTCGCCAGCCCTTTCTCAATGGTCAGGCTTCTTTTCCAATCAGCGGCCGACCAAGCTCTTTCGGATCGGCTGACGGTTACAATATCAAGCGATTGCGCCAATTCCGCTAACTGTTTTTCCGTTAACTTTACTTCCTGCTTGGCATTCTTTGCCACCAGTTTTTCATACGCCCCCGGCCGTTCCGAAGTGGGCAATTGGCGTAAGGCGACAAAGGCATCGGTGGCCAGCTTATCCTGCTGTCGCTTGGTCGTCATGACCAGTTCTCGCCGGGGCAATGGCGCCGTCTCATTCGGATATTCAGCCGCATAATCCTCGTAGAGACGGATAGAGTCGTAGGTTTTCCGATCCTCGGGAGTGACTTTCTTTGCCAAAGCGTTAAGTTCTTGTTGTTTCTCGGTTATTTCTGACTCAACCTGTTCCAGTTGTTTTTTCACGCCAGCGATGTCGGTTCCGCTTCTCAGGTTGTTTTCATAGAGGGAGTTTGAATTAACAGGCGTTGCGCCTCTCTCCTCCGGTTTTTTTGTTGCCGCCTGTTTCTCTAAAATTTTTTTCTCCCTTTCTAGCTGTGTAATTTTCTGCTTTAACAAAAATGCCTCTTGTTTTCCAACGCGCAACGCGACTTCCAAAGTTTCTACCGGCTCAACCTTAGCTATCGTAGAATAAATTTCTGGCCAAACATCGTTTTGTTCCTCCACCGCTTTCTCCGCTGAGATTTTGGCTAGTTCCTCGTAAGCCGAGATAATATCCAGCAGCGATTCTTTTTGGCCATCGCGGCGTCTTACCGCTACCCTAGACAAAGCTTTTTCTGTTTCTTCTTTAAGCTCTAGGCGTTCACGTTCCTGCTCTTCCGGGGAGGTAACAATTTTACGGCCTATTTTTTCTTCAAAATTTTGGATGCCTTTAGCCACCCGTTCCTCAACCGGCCGCTCGGATTCTTGCCACTGTTTCCTTAATAATTCTCTCACCTTAGTTTGTAATACCAAGGATGGTAAATCCCTTATTAAGTCATCTAAGTTTAGAGCCGATATATTTTTTTGTCCTTCTTCGTAAATATCCTTAAGTATTTCGGCGGTAAGTTCGTTTTCCACTATAACTGAATTGTGGGAATCGGCATCGTTTCCCTGTTTTTTAATCAGCTCAATTAATTCTGGAAAGGTTTTAACTTCAGAAATTTTGTTTTCCAAAACTTTCTCAGGTTCCGGTTTCAGCGTTGCTTCTAATTTGTGCCGTTTGTCTTCCGCCGCCTCGTTAAAAAAATGCTGGAATTGGCCTTTTTTGCCGGAGGGGGCCGTCGGCAGTTCTTTAATCATTGAATCATCAACTTCTTCCACCACTTCTTTCTCCTGGCCCACGAGACCGGCGATTTTATTGGCATATTCCTCCGCCAGTTTGTCGGTTCGCTGCTGCAGGTTCTCCAAAGCTTTAATATCGTTCGGTGATTCAACGAGCTTTTCTAATTTTCTGATTTGTCTTTCAATCGCTTCTTTCTCCGCTTTAATTTGCCCGAGCGAGCGCTCAATAATAACACCGGCATCTGTCGGCTGTTCAGCGTCTTCATATTTTTGTCCTAGTCGTGGTGTTCTCTCAGCCATATTTCCGCTCAAACCGCCGTCAGTTGGTTCAATAAATTGTTTCATAGCGCAAAATTTAGATTTATATACCCCTGATGCTCTGTCGGACGGCCGCTATTCTTTTTTGTTCATGCGTACGCACCAGCGCCAGCGCTTCCTGGTGTATCTCTTCCAGTCGATTTTCAAACTCACGCAAAAGAATTTTTGCCTGTGTGGCCACGGATTCTGCTTTTTTTGATGTTTTCATAGGCATATTTCATTTAGCCCGTACTCCCAAAGCCACCACGGTTCTTTTTTACCATTTGATCCGTTTCTGCCCATTCGGCGCGTTCGATTTTTACAAATGTGGCCTGGCCGAGCCTTTCTCCTCGTTCCACCGTGATCGGTTCACTGCTGAAATTATACACCTGAAAGAGAATTTCGTCGCCCTCGCCGCAATAGTCCTGGTCAACAAAACCGGCGGTAGCGAGCAGTTTTTTACGCATGGCCAGACTGGAGCGGTCTTTCACGTAGAGCATATATCCCGCCGGCGCCGCGACAATAATATTCGTGGGGATACGCGCGACACTTTGAGGGGGGATAGTAGCCGTCTCGCGCGCGTACAAATCAAACCCCACCGCGCCCGGCGTGTGGTACTCCGGCAGAGGCAGGGTTTTGTCTATTCGTTTTATTGTAACTTGCATAGGGGAGTTTGTCCGTTCAGCTGTCATTCCCCTTTTCAGGGGAAAGACAGCTGTGACTGGAGTTTCTTAACAATCGTATCAATTTGTTTATGTAGCTGTTCCACTGTCCCACTGTTATCAATTTTAAAGTCAGCTTCCACCGCAATTTCTTTAATTTTTTGTTCCGATTCAGCCCGGCCATCGGCCTGGAATTGTTCCCAGGTTTTACTTTTGTCATCAGCATTCTCGGAACGTTTGGTCAGGCGTTCATAGCGGGTGCGCTCGGCCGCGTTAAGCGCCATTATATGAAAATTACTGAATTTTCTAAGATAGACGGTGTCCGTTGGCCGGCGGATGCCCTCGGTAATGATGAGCGGAGCCGATGATTGTTCCACATCCAACGCCATTACTTTGGAGAGCAGATCCTCACCGTATTGCTGGCGCAAAAACGTGGACAGAGCTTGTAAGTTTGGCCGACTGTTCTCTACATGTAGGCGCTCTAAAACATCGCGCAGTGCGTCAGAGAAACGAAAGGACACGGCTCCGTATTTTTTCTTGAGGTACTCGGTCGCTGTGCTTTTTCCAGCGGCCATCTCGCCCACCAGGCCGAGAATAATTTTATTGTTTGGCATAGGCCTCGGTAGTGTCAGTAAAGTAAACCAGCTCAATGCCGAGTTCTTTGAACATGGCCTCGGTATCGGCCGCCGCGTGGTATTGTTTTTCGCAGACCACTCGTTTGATGCCGGCATTCACCATCATCTTGGCGCAAGCGGCGCAAGGGGTCATTTTGCAGTAGCAGGTGGCGCCCTCAATGGACACGCCCACCCGGGCCGCTTGCACAATCGCATTTTGTTCGGCGTGGGCCGTGCGCATGCAGTGTTGGCTCGTGTGGCCGTCTTCGTGCGTGACGGTTTTCATCTGGTGGCCGATGGTATCGCAGTCGGGCATGCCGCGCGGGGCGCCAGCGTAGCCAGTGACGAGAATCTGTTTATCGCGCGCAAAGACGCAACCGACCCGGCCGCGGTCACAGCTGGAGCGGCTGGCCACGGCATGAGCAATTTTCATGAAGTATTCGTCCCAACTCGGACGAGTGTGTTTCTCGGTTGTCGGCATAGGATAGGAAGCAAAAATTTCTAACGGGAGCGAGGGACAAGTTCCAAAACCGTGCGTTCCGTAATGCCCCGGCTGGCGCGTTGGTAGGTTTTGCGCGCGAAAACGCCCGGTTGATTTATTATTTCCCAATCTTTAATTTGGTAGGCGTTGTCTTTTATCTGTTCTCCGGCATGCAGTTCGGTGAACTCATCATGCCACGGCGCCACTTTGCCTTCATTCCAGGTCACGGCGCTAGTCGGGCTGGAACAGTGGTAAGTGGCAGAGCGCGCCGGGCCGAGATTGAGAGCAAGAGCCACCTGCGGTTTTGGAAGGACGATCACCGGGCCAGTCGGCGGAACCGTAACAGGGTAAGCGCCCAGCCCGCCGGGCGCGGTGCAGGGGAGATCGCCCATGACTACCGTCGTAACATTCACCTTGCCGGCCCCTGATAGGGAGAAGTCTTTACCGGTGGTAAGCGGGATCACTCCGGACGCGGTCGCCCGAAAACTATTATCATTCCAACTGAAATCGCTCTCTATTTTTAAGTCAAAATTACCGCCGACCACAGCGGCCGGTCGGCCGACGGCGGGGGAACTGGTGGCGTAGGGGAGCGCGTCTTTAGGGGCGGGGCGAAAGGGCGAGGACAGCGGTGAAATAAACCAAATGGCCGCCCCGCCCAGAATGAGGAGACTGCCGACGATGAGAGTTTTTATGGTAAACATAGCCAATGTAATGTGGAATGAAAAATGAAAAAAGAGCACCTTTCTAGGGTACTCTTTTTTGATGTTTTAGACAAGCAATTTTAGATTGTTTCCGAAATATGGATGGCCAGCCCCATGGTGGAGCAGATCACCAGATTTTTGATGTAAGTGCCTTTGGCAGTGCCCGGCTTGGCTTTTTTCAAGGCTTCAATGAAAGCGGCGATATTTTCTTTGAGCTGCGCCTCCGAGAAGCTTACTTTGCCGACGATTTGGTGCACATTTGACGTGTCGTCGTTCTTGAACGTTACCTTGCCTTTTTTCAACTCCTCAATCATTTTTTTCAGGTTCGGGTTCACCGTTTCTGTCTTAGGGTTCGGCATCATGCCTTTGGGGCCGAGCACTTTGGCCGCCGCAGCCAATTTCGGCATCATGTCGGGCGTGGTCACGGCAATTTCAAAGTCAAACTTGCCCGTGTCTTTAATTTTTTTGATTTCCTCTTCGCCGTAAATAAAGTCGGCACCCGCTTCTTTGGCTTCCGCTTCTTTCTCGGGAGAGACAAACGCGGCGATCGTTTTTGTTTTACCGGTGCCATGAGGCAGGGTTACGGTGGCGCGAATTTGCTGTTCGCCTTTCTTCGGGTCAATGCCTAAGTGGGCATGAATTTCCACTGACGCGTCAAATTTGACGCCGCTGGTTTCTTTGACGAGCTTGACGGCCTCGTCCAGTGAGTAAATTTTGTTTTTGTCCACTTTAGCGGACAAGGCAGTCATTCTTTTTGACATAGTGGCTGTATCTTAGTGGTTCTAACTCCCTCGGATGGCGAGGAATCCCACCGTTAAATAAGTGCCTGGAGTATACGGGAAAAAACCAAAATTGTCAAGATTCAAGACCGCCAGGCGAATCTCTTGACTAGCTTATATAACTGTGCGATATTACTGGCTCATCCAAGGAGGGGAGCATGCGTATCTTCGCGGGGCTGTTGGCTCTGGCGCTGTTTCTCTGCTATGTCGCTTGGAAGAACGAGCGACAGGAGGTGAGGGAGAACGACAAGCAGGATGGCTGGCTGGCCGTGCCGGTTGACAGGTACGGCCGGTACATCGCCGATCGTCCGTGCTACGAGGTCCGGGAGTACGAGGGTCTCGTGGCCGGCGTCAACAACGAGGGCCACCGCTTCAAGGCGACCTGGATCGGGGACAAGGGTCTCCTGTGGGCCGAGGTAGAGGGCCACTTCGCCATCTACCAAACGGCCAACGGGGACTGGAACTCCCTGTACTGGTCCACCCTGAGGGAACAGGGAATGTGCATACAGCTGTTCCCTGGCATCGAGCTCTCGGCCGCCCGCTGAGTGGGCGGGCGGCCGCTACAACTGAATAGAAAGAAGGAGGGTAGCACCATCGCCCTCCGTTCATTGGACTGGATATGTCTAGGCCAGTGAACGGCGATGGTGCCGACAAAAAATCCACCCCGGCGCACGTCGGGGTGGATTTTATTAAGCTATTCTTTTCTCCGGGCCACTCTCCAATGATATAAGAAGAGAGGTACGCCGACGGTGATGAAAGAGATATTTCTTACTAAATCGCGTTGACGCTCCGCGGTGCGATTATCCGCGTCAATCTTTTTTCGCTCTTCTTTGCTCAAACAACTGGGTGCGTCCTTCGCTCCTGGGCTGGTGGGACAAGCGGGTTCCGGGTAATTGTAATAATTCTGATCGGCTTTGGTAAAGACGTAAGTGCGCAGGACGATATTCAAAAGGTCAGCCGTGGAAAAAACCACCATTAGTAAACCAACCAAGGAAACTACGTATAAATATAAAATTTTAATAAATTGTACTTTGGGGGAGGATGTTGGGTTGTCCATAAAGTTATATTTAATTTAAAAACGCGCTCCTTATCGCAAACCAACTAGAGAATAAATTTCCGCCAAAGTTTTAGAGGCTCTTTTTCGCGCCTGCTCCGCCCCCGAACGCAACAATTCGCGCAAAGCTTGAGGGTTTTCCATGAGTTCAGCCCGTTTTTTCCTGAAGTCGCTAAAGTAATTGCTGACGGCCGTCGCTAGTTTTTCTTTCAGCTCGCCATAACGTATCGTACCATCTTTCTCGGCTTCCGTAAACTCGCCGTAATTCTTTTTAGAGCCAAACTGTTTGAGGAGATTGAGCAGGTTTGTTACCCCGGGCGCGCCTGCGCCGCCGGCGTTGGCCGTTACCGCCTTTTTTATTTTATTCAAAATAATGTCCGGTTCATCGGCCAGTTCAATCACATGCCCGGCACCCAGGCTTTTGCTCATTTTTTTGGTCGGTTCCAAAAGGCTCATTACCCTTGGTGTGTTCGTCAGGAGCGGTTTTACTTCTTTAAAGTATTCGCCCGTTCCGCCGTTTGGCGAGCCGTAGCGATTGTTAAACCACCGCGCAATATCGCGGGTCAACTCCAAATGTTGGACTTGGTCTTGGCCAATAGGCACTTTGGTCGCTTTGTATAAAAGAATATCGGCGGCCTGCAGGACGGGGTAGGTGAGGAGGCCGCTATTTATATTTTTGTCTTGGTGTTCTGATTTATCTTTGAATTGTGTCATTCGTTCCAGTTCTGCTACAGGCGTAATGGTATTAAAAATCCACGCGAGCTCAGAATGCTCGGGCACATGTGATTGAATAAAAAAAGTCGTTTTCTTAGGATCAATGCCGGCCGCGATAAGTTCCGCCGCTGTTACCAAAATTTGCTGGCGCCGCTCTTCAGCTGTTTGCGTGCCGGTGAGGGCATGGAGGTCGGCAATGAAAATAAATAGCTCCTGGGTAGTAGAATTCTGCAGTTCCACCCAGTTTTTCACCGCACCTAAATAATTACCGATATGCAGATTGCCGGTCGGCTGAATGCCGGAGATGATGATGGGTTTGGACATAAAGAAAAGAAATATCCTTCATATACTAGCAGATATGGACGGTTTAGCCAATGCGTATTAAAAATTCGTTTAAAAATTCGTTCCAGCTTTTTTTTAGATCCATTTTGCTTTCAGCTCCGAGAACCTATCTTCTTTAATTGCCGTCCGCGCCTCTTCCATCAGTTTCAGCATAAAGCGCAGGTTGTGTATGCTGGCTAATCGCAGGCCGGTCATTTCGTCAGTGGCAAACAGGTGGCGCAAGTAGCTCCGCGTATAATTTTTACAGGTGTAGCAGTCGCATGTCGCGTCAATCGGCGTGGTATCTTTTGTGTACTGCGCATTTTTAATATTCAGCCGGTGATTTTTTGTTTTATCAAAACAGAATAGCATGCCGTGGCGGGCGAGGCGGGTGGGCGCGGCACAGTCAAACATATCCACGCCATGCTCCACGGCCACCAGCAAGTCCGTCGGGTTGAGCCCGATGCCCATGGCGTAGTGCGGTTTGTTTTCCGGAATGAGCGGGTAGATCCAATCCAGAATATTGGCAGTGGCTTCCATGTTGTAGCCAATTGACTCGCCGCCGATCGCGATGCCATCAAAATCTAAAGAAGAAATAAATTGCGCCGACTCTTTGCGCAGGTCTTCGTAATTCGCTCCCTGGATAATGCCAAACAGAAACTGGCGATAGCCGTGGTACTTGGTATTTTTTTCATGCGCCGCGAGGCTGCGCATCGCCCAGCGGTGGGTGCGCTCCATGGCTTCACGTGTGTAGTCATAGCTCGCGGTATCCGGCGTGCATTCGTCAAAAGCCATAATGATGTCCGCCCCAAGCTGGTGCTGAACATCAATGGCTGATTCGGGAGTAAATCTGTGGCTAGAACCATCTAGGTGCGAGCGGAACATGACGCCGTCATCGTCAATTGATACCAGTTGTTCGGGGGGAACCTCTTCTTGTTGACTGATTTTTTTATTTACTATTTTATTTTCTAATTTTTTCTGAAGCCCCAAACTAAACACCTGAAAACCACCACTGTCGGTCAGAATCGGTTTATCCCAGCCCATGAATTTGTGTAGACCGCCTGCCTCGGCAATCAATTTTTCACCGGGGCGGAGGTGCAGGTGATAGGTGTTCCCTAAAATTATTTGTGCTTCCATGTCGGCCAGGTCGCGGCTATCCAGCGTTTTCACGGTCGCCTGGGTGCCGACCGGCATAAACATCGGCGTTTCAATAGCGCCGTGGTCGGTTTCAATAACTCCCGTTCGCGCCCGGGAGTTTTTGTCCTTGTGTAAGAGGGTGAGAAATGACATAGTGGCGTCATAGTAGCATTAAAAAATATTTTTTTCAAGCATTGACCGCGCCTTCTTTTTTCGCTAGAATGGAAACACATTCACCACTCAAAATCGTATGCCCGACACTATAGAAAATATCCGTTTGATTAGCGCCCCTCTGACGCTTGGCGAGCTGCAGGAGATCGCCACTCTCCGTTTTGGTGATTTGGTTAAAGGGGTGGTGGATATTGAGAAGAAAATAATGGCCATTGGTGGAGAATTGCATGCCGACGAAGAGGCGCTGCTTCTGGCGCAAGGATCGCTCCAACAGAATTTGTGGGGAATAAATTTGTATCCCGCCAAACCATTTCCAGAAATGGTGGAATTTGATTCAATGATTAATATCCGTCCCAGTCAAAATAATCGTTCACGGAGTGTTGAAGACAAAAATATTCAAAAAGTGATTTTAGAAATTGTTGGTAGCTTGATAAAAAATTAACTTGTATGGATAAGGTGTACCACAAAAATTTGGCCGCCGGCCGCTGGTTTACTCTGTCGCTGGCCGAACAACTCGGCAATGTCGGAAGCGAAGTCGGCCGGGCCATCTCCTCGGGGCAGCGCGGTGAGAAAAACCAGGAAGAAAAGGCCAAGGAACGGGCCTTAGAACTGTTTGATCTTACTGTTTCTGATAGGCGCTGGTCGGCACGTTTGAAAGAATTGGTCCGGGGGCGTGAGGTGCTGGCCGATTGGTTTTATGGCAATAATATATACGGAAGTTCGCCAGAAAATCTGGAAAAATATTTTTATTACTTCGCCTACGCGGCGCGTAGAGTGCGTTAAACTTAACTAATAAATGGCGCGCAGTGTTAGGAGCTAGTGGCCAAAATTGGAATGATTCGGCCACTTTTTTAGCTGTGTATAACTATCACAGAAACGCTTTGACAATTTAGCTAGGGGGGGGGTTACCTTATATAGGTAACTTATATATAAGGGGAGCACAATTTTGGTAAATTGCAGACGCTGGCGCTACAGGTATTGTTTTTTTTCTATAAAATGAATCAAATTTTCCCCGCAGCTATGCTGCGTGGGTAAAAGCTGGTAAACTGGGTGCATGTCAGAACATATCAAACGGTCACACAATGTCTCGTTACTGCTGTACCACTTAGTTTGTCCAGCTAAATACCGCCG